>JAMONW010000110.1 GCA_027066355.1 Campylobacteraceae bacterium | reverse complement strand
ACTAAAGTTAATTTGCCCATACTTTCTAGCAATCTTTAAAGCCCCCTCATTTGCCTCTGCACCAGAGTTTGCAAAAAAGAGCCTCATATCAAACCCACTAAGCTCTACAACTCTTTTAGCCAACTTCGCCTGAGGCTCTATTAACCAAAGGTTAGATGTATGAATTAACTCCCTTGCTTGTTCACAAATTGCATCTGCTAACTCTTTGTTCCCATGCCCAACACTACAAACCCCAATACCACTACCAAAATCTATATACTCTTTACCCTCACTATCATAAAGCTTGGCACCATCACCCTTTACAAAACTAGTGTTGTTGCGCCCGTAAGAGTGAAGCACATACTCTTTGTCCATATTTTCTAAATTCATCTATTTTATCCCAATTTTAAATTTTTACTTATTATACCAAAAGCTTAGTTATATTGTAATTTTACTTTGTAAAAAAGCTAATACTTTAGAAACCAATATTTTGGCAAGGTTTAAACCTTGCTTCCAAAGAAAAACCTTAGCACCTTTGGAACCGAGGTTTCAACCTCGGATAAAATTTGCCATCCCCAAGAAAGCACCAAACTTCTAGCAAGATTGAAACATTGCTTCCTGGAATAAAAATTACATACAAGCTTAGTTAGATACAATTGCAATCAAATTTTAAAAAAGGTAAAAAGTGTTAAAATCAATAGACCGTGGAATTTTGCTGATGTTACTCTCTTCGCTTACATTTGCTTTAATGGGTGGAGCAGCTAAGGTTTTGGCGCAAAGTTTGCCTCCTCTTGAAGTTACTTTTTTTAGGAATGTATTTGGAGTGGCAATTATTTTAACTGCACTTTTTACCCACCCTACTAAATCTAAAGGTGGAAAGCCACTTTTGCTCTTTTTTCGTGGATTTATTGGTTTTTTAGCCCTACTTGCATACTTTTATCTAATGGCGCATATTCCACTTGGAGTGGCTGTTACTTATAATAAAACTTCACCTCTATTTTTAGCATTTTTTGCATGGCTATTTCTTGGAGAAAAGTTACCAAAGAGTGCTATTTTGGCTTTGATATTTGGATTTGTAGGTATAGTTTTAATTGCAAAGCCAGATGGCTTTAGCCTAAGCAAATATGATATGCTTGGAATATTTTCAGGTATTGGCGCAGCTTTGGCTTATACATCTATTAGAGAGCTTAAAAATTATTACGATACACGCCAAATTGCTCTTTCATTTATGGCAATAGGCACAATTGGACCAATTATTTTAATGATTTTGGCTGAGTTTGTTACTCCTGCAAAAGGCTTAGATTTTTTAATAGCAAAATTTGCTATGCCAAAAGCAGAAGATTGGATATATATTGTAATTGTAGGAGTTAGTGCTACAATATCGCAACTTTTAATGACAAAGGCATACTCCCTAACAAAAGCTGGAATTGTAGGCACAATAACATACACTCAAATACTATTTGCTGTTTTAATTGGCACTGCTTTGGGTGATAAATTCCCAGATTTTTGGACAATAATGGGAATGATTAGTATTGTAATTGCGGGTTTATTAGTAATTTTGCCAAAGCAGAAGTAGTTTACTTCTTAGCTCTTTTGTCTAGCTCTGCTTTTGCTTTTAAAATAGCATCTCTAAACTCATAAGGATATACACTACCAATGCTAGGAATTAGCTTATTGTTATTAGCATCCACAAAGTGAACTGTTGGTGTTTTGTGGGTGTGCATCCATTTCTTTGGTAATTTATCTTGCTCACTTACATCTACATAAATTATTTGGCAATATTTATCTAAAAGCTCTTTTACTTCTGGCACCCTAAATACTCTCTCTTGATATGCACACGCTGGGCAACCTTTGCGTTTAATATCGTAAATTATTACTTTGTTACTATCTAGCTTTGCTTGAGGTGTGGGTTGAGAGTTTGAACATGCAGAAAAAAAAGTTATAATTAAGATAAATGGTAAAATTTTTAATACTCTTTTCATATTTACTCCTTTTAAAAAGTTTTTATAATGTTGTTTTATATAACTGAACGCAGAAATTTGTTCGTGCTAAAATTAAACTTCTCCGTAATACCTTTTTGACCAGAACAAGTTCTGGTTTCCAAGAAGCTGAACAAACAAATTTGTTCGTGCTAAAATTAGATTTTGCCTTAAAGCATTTATTTAAAATGAATATTCTTGGTTTAAGCTAACTTATATCTCTCTTCAAGCTCTTCATACAAGCCATTTGCATCTATATTAGCATTTGCATCTAATATCTCTTGCATAACTACATTGTCCTCTTTGCCATTCCATATTTTAATATAGCTTCCATCTTTATAGCCGTGGTCTTGGCGAAATTTATTTAAGATATTTTTGCCTAAGTATAGTTTGTAAAGCTCATCAAGCTCTAAACCAAGCTCTTTTGAGAGAGTTATAAAACTAACAATAAATTGCTTTAATTCAAAGTTACAAAATAGCTCTTGTATAAAACTCTCAATACTCTCAATTTCTTTGTAGTAATCATCTAATTGCTTTGCATCTGCTTGATTTACTAACTCTTCTACCTCGCTTGATAAATTAGCAATATCAACTCCATCTAATTTAGCAACTCTTAGAGCCTCGCTCATTACAAAGTGCCAAATATCAACAAGCTCAATTTTAACATTTTCTCTATCTACTTTAGCATCAATATTTTTCCAGTGTTTCCATGGGTAGCTCTCTATAAGTTCAGCACTCTCTAAATAGATACATCTTTTCCAATTAATAATTTTGCCCTGTTTTGTTAAGCCTCTCTCCCAGCCCTCTCCGTTGGTATTATCGTTAAGGCTTTGTTGTAGCTCTAACATAGTTAAAATTTTACTCATTAACCCTCCTTTGAGTTTAAATAATCTTGCACAAACTCTCTAAATTTAGCATATACAAAGTTATCTTTGTAGTTTTCTATCTTTCCACCACTTGCGTTTGGATGCCCTCCGCCATTGCCAATTATATCAGCCATTTTAGAAACATCTACTTTGTTATTACTGCGCAAACTAAAGCCTCCACGAGAGTTCACATCCATATAAAAATCAAAATCCTCATTTTCAACTAAAAAGTTGTTTCCAATTAATGAAGTGTTGCCGGTTGAGTATGTTAAAATTCCTTTTTTGCCATTAAATATTACACTCATATCTTCTTTATTTTTAGTTAAAATATTTGTTACAAAACTAGCTACCAAGTTATCTTTAGTATCGTTTTTTAAGCCTTTAAAGAAATCTTTTTTAATAAAGTGTAATTTATCATCAAGCTCTATTGGTGCTTCATCTAGGCTTGTTTTATCTAAAATATTTTTTGCTTCTTCAATTAAGTGTAATTTATACTCTCTATCTTCATTGGCAAATACAACTCTATTTACTTCCCTAGCGCCACTTATCATTCCAAGCAATACTCTTCCATAATCAAAATATTTGCTACTATCTACCCAAATATCAATTGCATTAATTGCCTCTACAATAGCTCTATACTCTTCATTTTTATC
Organism: Campylobacteraceae bacterium; assembly: GCA_027066355.1. GTDB lineage: Bacteria > Campylobacterota > Campylobacteria > Campylobacterales > Sulfurovaceae > JAADEQ01. The sequence goes on along the minus strand of JAMONW010000110.1, from coordinate 5,872 downwards.
AAAAGAGAACTGCTCTCTTAACCAATTGTATGTAATTGTAGTTGCACACTTTGTAGTATCAAGATAATACCAAGCAAATTTTTCACTTGCATTTTTACCTGTGCCGTGGTGATCTAGCAAAACAATTTTAGCTCCAAGTTTAAGAGCCTCTTTTTCAAGGGCATTTGCCTCTTTTGTTGTTAGGTTTAAATCTGTAATTAAAATTAGTGGTTTTAACTCTTGATTTACTTTTAAACTCTTAATATTATCGTAAATTTCGCTTAAGCGCTCTGTTACTTCTGCCCCATAATTTGCATTGTAGCACTTAATATCTTTAAAGACTTTTGTTGTTAAATATTGGCATCCATAGCCATCTAAATCTATATGTGATAGGTGGAAAACATAGTTAAAATCATCGCTCATCTAATAGCTCTTTTAGTGTTAAATTTTGTAAATACAGATCAATCTTAAATTGAAATTTTGCCAAAAAAGGCGAAATAGCACAAGTTCCAATTGCTCCATTTGGGCATGTATCAGAATAACTTACACAATCAAAAACTGTTGGCTTTTTGCCTTCTGCAAGTGAAATTATATCATATAAAGATATATCTTTGGGGTCAATATTTAATGCATATCCACCTTGAGCACCTCTATGAGATACCAAAACATTACCTTTTGTTAAATTTTGCAAAATTTTAGCTAAAAAACTTTTTGGTATATTTAACTCTTTTGATAACTGTTCTGAACCAATTGGTTTATCTGATTTGTATATTACATTTAATGAGAGTAGGGCATACTCACTTGCTCTAGTTAGTAACATTGCAATCCTTAAAATTAATTAGGACTATTTTACTCTATTTTAAATAAAATATTGATTTATTCATAATTTTTTATCAATTTATTTATATTTTAGCTTTATTTAGCTACTATTTCATTTCAAAACAAATACCAATCAGGAGGTCAAAGATGGCTTTAGATTCGGCGAAAAAGACAGAGATTATTTCTCAATTTGCCAGAAACGAAAAAGATACAGGTTCAGCAGAGGTTCAAATTGCTCTATTAACTAATAGAATTCAATACTTAACAGAGCATTTAAAAACAAATAAAAAAGATCACAGCTCAAGACTAGGTCTATTAAAACTTGTTGGTCAAAGAAGAAGATTAATGAGATATTTAAGAAAAAAAGACTTCGCTAAATTTAATGAAGTTAAAGAGGCTCTAGGAATTAGAAACTAATTTTAGTTCTATTGTAGCCTAATTTATAATTCCCACAAAAGTGGGAATCTCTAAAAACAAATACTATTCTCTTTTACTACCTTTAAATACTTAAAAATTATAATACCTTTTACAAGAATAGTTCAACTTATAACTTTTAATTCTAAATTTTTAACTTTTAATTTTTAATTCACAATAATCCATAATTCGGGCTTTTATTATAAACTTGAGCCATATTGTATCAACTATATTTAGTTAAAATATATAAATATACCTTGACAAATTAAACTCAATATTATATAATTCACTAAAATTTTATAAGGAGGTAACTAAAATGGCTAAAGATAAAAAGCCTGTAGAGGAAGAAGTTAGCAATGAAGATGTTGAAACTTCTAGCCAAGAAGAGAGCAAAACTGACCCTCTACAAGAGTGCCAAGAAGAGTTAGCAAAGCAAAAAGATAACTTTTTAAGAGTTCATGCAGATTTTGAAAACTACAAAAAAAGGTTAGAGAAAGAGAAAGCAACTGCACTTGCTTATGCAAATGAGTCTTTTGCTACTGACCTTTTAACAGTGCTTGATACATTTGAAAATGCTCTAAAGTCAATAGATAATTTAGAGGTTAAAGATGAATCTGTAGAGAAAATTAAAGAGGGTATGCAATTAACTTATGATCAACTTTTATCAATTTTGAAAAAAAATGGTGTTTGTGAAGTTGAGTGTGATAAAGAGTTTGACCCAAATTACCATCAAGCAGTTACACAAATGGAAAGTAATGAGCATAAAAGCGGAGAGATAGTGCAAGTATTACAAAAAGGTTATAAACTAAAAGATAGACTTTTACGTCCATCTATGGTAGCAACTTGCAAATAAGCAACTTAAGTAGCAAAGCAAATTTAAAATAAAAAGTATAATAACAGAAATTAAACAAGGAGAATAAAATGAGTAAACCAATTGGAATAGATTTAGGAACAACAAACTCAGCAATGGCTGTGTATGAAAATGGAGAAGCAAAAATTATTGCAAACAAAGAGGGAAGAAATACAACTCCTTCAATTGTTGCATTTACAGATAAGGGTGAAATTTTAGTAGGAGAGACTGCAAAACGCCAAATGGTAACTAACCCAGAGAAAACTGTATATTCAGTTAAGAGAATTATGGGTTTAATGTGTAATGAAGAGAAGGCAAAAGAGGCTAAAGAGAGATTACCATACCATGTTGTAGATAAAAATGGTGCTTGTGCAATTGAGATTGATGGAAAAACATATACACCACAAGAGATTAGTGCAAAGATTTTAATGAAACTAAAAGAGGATGCAGAGGCACACCTTGGAACAGAGGTAAAAGATGCTGTAATTACAGTTCCCGCATATTTTAATGATGCTCAAAGAAAAGCAACTAAAGAGGCTGGAACAATTGCAGGATTAAATGTTTTAAGAATTATCAACGAACCAACTGCAGCAGCACTTGCATATGGACTTGATAAAAAAGAGAGTGAAAATATTGCGGTTTATGACCTTGGAGGTGGAACATTTGATGTTACTATCCTTGAAACTGGTGATGGTGTTGTAGAGGTTCTAGCAACTGGTGGTGATGCATTCTTAGGTGGTGATGATTTTGATAACAGAGTAATTGATTACATAGCAGAAGAGTTTAAAAAAGATAATGGAATTGATTTAAAATCTGATATGATGGCTCTACAAAGACTTAAAGAGGCAGCTGAAAATGCTAAAAAAGAGCTTTCAAGTGCAAATGAAACAGAGGTAAACTTACCATTTATCACTGCTGATGCAAGTGGTCCAAAACACTTAATTGTTAAATTAACAAGAGCTAAATTTGAGAGTTTAATTGAAGATTTAGTAGATAAAACAATTACTAAAATTGATGAAGTTTTAAAAGAGTCTGGTTTAAACAAAAGTGAAATTAAAGAGATTGTAATGGTTGGTGGAAGCACAAGAGTTCCACTTGTTCAAGAAAAAGTAAAAGCATTCTTTGGTAAAGAGCTTAATAAATCTGTAAACCCTGATGAAGTAGTTGCTTTAGGTGCGGCAATTCAAGGTGGTGTATTAACAGGTGATGTTAAAGATGTATTATTGCTTGATGTTACACCTCTTAGCCTTGGAATTGAAACTTTAGGTGGCGTAACAACTAAAGTAATTGAAAAAGGAACAACAATTCCAGCTAAAAAGTCGCAAATTTTCTCAACCGCAGAAGATAATCAACCAGCAGTTAGCATACATGTAGTGCAAGGCGAGAGAGAGTTTGCAAAAGATAATAAATCTTTAGGTATGTTTGAGCTAAGTGGAATTGCACCAGCTCCTAGAGGTGTGCCACAAATTGAGGTAACATTTGATATTGATGCAAATGGTATTCTTACAGTAAGTGCGCAAGATAAAGCAACAGGTAAATCACAAGAGATTAAAATTACTGGTTCAAGCGGACTTAGCGAAGAAGAGATTCAAAAAATGGTACAAGAAGCTGAAGCTCACAAAGCAGAAGATGCAGCTAGAAAAGCTTTAGTAGAGGCTAAGAACCAAGCAGATGCGCTAATTCACCAAACTAAAAAGGCTATAAGCGAGCTTGGAGATAAAGTAAATGCAGCAGATAAAGAGGCTGCTGAAAAGGTTATAGGAGAGCTAGAGGCTCTAATTAAAGATGATAACGCAACAAAAGAGCAAATAGAAGCAAAAGTTAATGAGCTAAATACTCATAACCAAAAATTGGCTCAACAAGCGGCTGCAGCAAACCAAGGTGGAGAGGCAAGTAACACAAGCGCAAAAAAAGATGACGACGATGTTATCGACGCAGAAGTAGAGTAATCTCTACTTCTTATCCCTAAATACCGCCATAAAATCTATATTTTTAATATTTTAAAACTTTTTAACCTATTCTACGATTTTGCCACAATTTTGTGCTATAATAGGTTTACAAATAAAAAAGGAGTTCAAAATGAAAAAAATAGTTATCTCAGCACTAACAGTTTTAGGATTATCTTTTATGTTTAGTGGTTGTGCTGTATCAAATACTGCTGGTGGTGCAGTTACAGGTGCTGCAGTAGGTGCAGTTGCTGGTGGTATGGTTGGTAACCACAGAGATGCAATGATTGGTGCAGCAGGTGGTGCAGTTGCTGGTGCTATGATTGGTAAAGAGATGGATGACCAAGAGAGAGAAAACCGCAGATATTACCGCCAATAAATATTTAAATAACAAACAGTGTGTGTAAAAGTACTACTGCTTTTACACACAGCTTCCTACCTACTTAGAAAAGGTCTTTAGAGTATCTAAAAATATATCCATATATGCAGATGCACTATTATTATCAGAAGCTTGCCTTATCTCTTTTACTAAATGCTCTTTTGCGTAATGGTCTATATAGGTATTCATCATTCCATTTACAGCACCTTTAATTGCACTTAATTGCCTAATTATCTCGTATGGATCATTAGTTTTATTGCACTCAAACTCCTCTATAAGTTTAGACTTTAGGGCTTTTATCTGTCCTTCTATTCTATTTATTCTATTAATTAACCTTTTATTCTCTACTTTACAATCATACATCTATCTTCTCCTAAATGTGTAATATAGCATTAAAATAACCATAATAACTGAACTTGCAATATCTATAATAATAGTACTGCTCTCTTTATTACTATTAAGTTCTAATATATCTATACTGTTTATATAGTTATCTAGTAGATACCCAAAAAAAATACTTAATAACCCAATAGTTAAAATATATACTACTAAACTCCTTTTACCAAACATAGAGGCTACTACACCCATAGTTACACTATTTGTTGCAGGACCAGCACTTAAAAATATAAATGCTCCACCAGGGCTCATTCCACTAAGTAAAAAAGCTGCAGCAATTGGCAATGAGCTAGTTGCACATACATACAAAGGCATTGAGATAACAATTACTAATATATAGGTTAATAATCTATTCTCATAAAGTGTGCTTAAAATATCTTTTGGTAAAAATGTAGTAAATAAAGCTCCAATAATAACACCTATTAGTAAAGATTTAGCTATATCTTTAAAGAGTACATTAAAAGCGTAATCAAATACCTTTTTTATAGAAAATCTATCTTTTTTCTTTATAGTTGCACAACAGCTACTAGAACAGCTACTTTTAGTATTAAATGTAATATTTTTAGCTGCTATATTTTGATTTAATCTATTTAACGAAAATTTAGCCTTTGGCTCTTTAATATTACTATTAAATAGATTTTCTATTAAGCCTACAACTATTGCAATTATAATTGAAGTAACTACTCTATATATAGTAAAAAACCACCCAAAAAAGCTGTATGTAGCCATTATAGAATCAACTCCTGTAATTGGTGTTGATACTAAAAAGCTTTGTACTGCACCTTTACTTGCACCCTCTTTTTGTAAAGATTTAGCAAGTGGTATTACAGAGCATGAGCAAACTGGCAAAGGAATACCAAAAATAGTAGCTTTAATTACAGATAAAAAAGAGCTTTTTCCTAAATGTTTAGATACAAAATTATCTGGAATAATCTGTTTTAATATACCTGCTAATATTAACCCTACTAATATAAAAAAACTCATTGCACTAAGTAAAATATAAATATTACTTAAAAAATCTTTTAAATACTCCAAACTATTTCCTTTAAAATACTATACAGGGGTATATTATATTGAGTTAAACTTAAA
>JAMONW010000109.1 GCA_027066355.1 Campylobacteraceae bacterium | reverse complement strand
CCTTTTTTTAGCTCGACAAACTCTCTAAAGCTAAGCCCCTCTACTTCATAAACTATAGCTCTTCTGCTGAGATCAGCTTTTGCATTATCTAAACTTAGTGCGCTACTACCACTAAATATTACTTTTAAATCTAATAAATCATATATCTTTTTTAACTCTATCTCAAAATTTTTATATTTGTGTATCTCATCTATTACCAAAATTTCTCCCTCTTCTTTATAAAACCCTAAAGCCACATCAAAAAGCGAAGAAATTGTAATAGTATCAGCACTAATATAAAGCTTTTTGCTAAAATCTATCTCTAAATTTTTTAAATATTGTAACAAAAAAGTAGTCTTACCAACACCCCTTGCACCAATAAGTCCAACTAACTTTTTATCCAAATTTAAAGAATTATAAAAATATCTTTTATAAGAGTAGTTATATCTTTTAAATAATATTTGCTGATACTCTCTTAACTCTTCAAGCATAATAAACCTTTTTTACTTATTGTAGCATAATTAGACTTATAAATCTAATTTAATGTATTATTTTTAGATTTAGATATCTAATTAAGAGCAAGATATTAATTTCTAATTTTTTGGGAAGTGTGTTAGTAATCTTTCAAGCAGTTGTTACCTTATTAGGAGGTCAAAGCTTTAATTTTTCAAAATACTAAAGCATTACAAAACTACCTCAAGGTGGTGAATTATCCTTTGGATTTTAGCTTTAAAACTATAGTGATAGGCGATGAAAATAAACCAATTCATTTTAATTAAAACTTGTTTTAAAATATAGTCATAACTTATGGCAAGGTTGAAACCTTTCTTCCAAAAATAGAAAAACTCATCAAAAATTTTTCAAAAAGGAACCGAGGTTTTAACCTCGGTAAAAACTTTCTATTGTTAATAAACTTTTGCAAGGTTGAAACCTTGCTTCCAAATAAGCTATATACCCAAAAGCTTTTTAATTAGTCATAATCTCATAGGGGCGTTTGATTTTTTCTACTAGGGCGTTTATGCTCATTGCTCTGCCCTCTCTGGCAAACTCTTTTCCTGCTAAAAATACAATTGTAGTTGGTATTGAAAATACGCTAAAATGAGCGGCTATATCTTGATTGTTTTTGGCATCTATAAAGATTTGTTTTATTTTTGGGAAATTATCTTTAAAACTATTTACAATTTTTGGTTTTAGAGCATCGCAAACTGCACAGTTATCACCCCAAAAGTAAAGTAGAATACCATCTTCATTTTCAATTGCATATTTTATCTCTTCTAAGTTCATTTTTTCTCCTAAACAAAACTTGGTGCATCATTTGCAAATAAGATTAAATCTCCTGCCTTTGTGTTTTTGGCTAAAAAGCTCTCAAATTGGCTTTTATCTTTTAGATGCATTAATTTTGAGTTATCTACACTATTTTTAAAGATATTGTAATTTAACTCACCTGTAACTACCACTAAATCAAACACTTCATTTGCTTTTTTTGCAACTTGTTCATTTAATTTATCATCAACCTCTACAAGCCCTGGTGTAATTACAACTTTTCTACCATCATAAGTTGAAGCCAACTCAAATGATGAGAGCATTCCATCAATATTTCCATTAAAACTATCATCTATAATAACTTTGCCACCAGCTTCAATTTTTTGGAGTCTATGCTCTACTGGTTTAATATTTTGTAGAGCCTCTTTTATATCCTCTTGGCTAACGCCTAACTCTTTTGCTACCTTTATTGCAGCAGCTAAATTAATAGCATTAAAATCTCCTAAAATATTTGCGCAATAGTAGTTGTTATCAAGCTCAAAACAGACACCATCAAGGGTTGATTTAATATCTTTTATATCATGCCCAAAAAGCTCTACTTTTGGGTTTGTGCTTTTTACATTTGCGCTAATATGCACCCAAGCCCTCTTTAGACGATTGCTTTTAATAATTTCCATCTTTGTATTTCTGATATTTTCTAAAGATTTAAAATACTCAATATGTGCTGGTCCTATTGTGCCAACAACCACATAGTGAGGGTTTACTAAAGTTGCAATATCGTATATATCTCTTCTCTCTCTAGCACCCATCTCTACAACATAAACTTGTGCATCATTTGGTAAATCTTGGTTTATATCTTTTATTATTCCACCAAGCGTATTTACAGAGCGCGGGGTTGCATAGACATTATACTTTTTACTAAGAAGCTGAGCAATAAAGTTCTTCATACTCGTTTTTCCATAACTAGCAGTTACTCCAACTACGATTAAATCATCTCTTGCCTCTAGCTTCTCTTGTGCCATATCTTTATATTTGTTAAACATTATCTTTTCTATTAAAACCGAGCCAAACCAAGCCAAAATTAGAGGAATAAACAAAAATGTAGTTTTGGTTGCAAAATATAGTGCTAAAGTAAATATAATTAAGAGTGCAAAAAATCTTTTTACTCTGCCTGTAAAAACCAAAGGCTTATCAAGCTTTTTATACCAAAGAAAAAGAGCAACTAAATAGATAGCTAAAACTCCACCTTGGTAAATATTTAATTTTGCAAAACTTAGTGATTCATAAGCCGCAAATGGCACCAAAAAGTAAAATATATTCCACATTGGTTTTGTGTGGTGAAAGATTATTCTATTTAACTTATAGCTATACCACTGTGCAGTTGTTATAAAGTAGTATCCAAGCGCTAAAATAAAAAGTATATATACACTAAAGTTTAAAATTTCCATAAATCTCCTTAAATTTCATCTTCTATGGTTTTAGTAATAAATGCAGAGTTATTTACAAAAAAGAAGTGGTCTCCATTTAGTGGGTAGAGTTTACTGTTTTTAATTAATAAAGCAATTTTTTCACCTGTCCAAAGTGGTGTAGCACTATCTTCTTTGCCCCAAAAAAGCAGAGCTTTTCCTTGATAGTTACTAAAATTATGCTCAAAATCTTCATCTACTACATTTTTAAAAGTTTCATACATTGCGTGGTTCATTGTTTTTGCATCATCTGCTACAAAAAATTTTCTTAATGCAGAAATTCCAAAGGGTTTAAGCGCTTTAAAAATTGCAATTTTAGCTCTTATTTTAAATGGTTTTGGCACTAAAATTCCTGCACTAGAGAGTAGTATTAAATTATTTGGATTTAAAAGTGTAGCTACCTTACCACCAAAAGAGTGTCCAGCAATTGCAGTTGGCTCAACACCCAATTTCTCTAAAAATAACTTAATTATTTGGCTATAATCTTTGGTAGTTAAGATTGTATCTTCATTTGGGCTTTTTCCAAAACCTGGCATATCAATATATATTTGCTTAAAGCCTTTTAGTTTTGAAAATGCCCCTTGCATAATCTCTTTATTGCTTCCCCAACCGTGTAAAAAAAGAATAGTTTTTTCTCCACTGCCAACTAAATTATATGCAATTGAAAACTTTTTTCCATTATACTCTAGCTCTTTAACTGCCATTATTTAGCTTTAGCCTCTTTGTAGTTTGGGTTTTCTACCATAGTTGTAGGCACTCTTAACTTTGTAATTTTATCATACCCGTAAATATCTGGGAAAAAATTAACCATACCATTTTCTACATATGCTGTTAAATATACTATATGAACAGGGATCTTTTGAGCTAAGCTAACATATTTTGTTTTTTTAGCTTTTAAGATTTGTCCAACCTCTTCAAACTTCTCTTTTGTATAAAAAGTTGATAAATGTCCAAGTAGTTTCAAAGGTTTTTGCAAACGCACACATCCATGGCTAAATGCTCTTTGTTGATATGAAAAAAGTTTTTTATTGTTTGTATCGTGCATATAAACAGAGTATCTATTTGGGAACATAAATTTAACACGACCTAATGCATTATGAGAACCTGATTGTTCAATAATTTTATAAGGCAACTCTTTGTTTTCCCACTCTGGTTTTAGATACTCTTTCCAGTTTATTTTAGATGGATCTACTGTTGGGCTATCTGGTGAGTAATCTTTTTTAACTACCATATGATGGCGTTTTAGATAACTTTTATCTCTTATAATTCTTTTAATTTCCTCTTTTCTTGCAATATTATCTGGCACATTCCAAGTTGGATGAACTGTGATATATTTCATTAGTGAGCTAAAAATTGGTGTTGGCCAAGATGGACGACCCACAATAACATTAAACTCCATAGTTTTTTGCCCATTTTCAAATAGTCTAAACTTATACTCTGGAACATTTATCATGACATATGTAGAGTCCCAACCATCTGGTTTCATAAGTTTTACTCTCTCAATATTTTGCTTTATTTTATATTTTGCAACTGGTGAGGATGCATTATTATAAGCATTAATAAGTGGATAAAATTGTGGCATACTTGGAACATAAGGTTCTAAAATAGATTTAATTGATGCGCCACTTCCAAGCTTACTCATAATTTCACTGCTACTTACATAATCTTCATAAAATTCATAACTTGCATTTGGATTTTTTGCTCTAAGTGCTGATTTGAATTTATCGATATCAATACAACCATTTGCTAAATTTTTGGTATATTCCACTAAAAGTTTACTTAAGATTTTATCATCTTTAGTCTGTTGATACTGTGCATACATACCGTTTAAATCACATATTGAAGAGTAACTATCTTGTTGTAAAATATTTAAAAACTCTTGCTTTTGTGTATCATTCCAACCTTTATTAGTTGCTAGACCTCCAACTCCTGAACCACCACAACCTGCAATAAAAAAAGATGCAGTTATTGCTGTAAAAATACCATAATTTAGTTTCATAAAAATACACCCCAAAAAGTAAAATTACTCTATTTTACCCAAAATAATAGAAAAATTAGCTTTAAAATTAATTAATATTAATTGTTTCTAGCACATTTTATTGCACTTAAAAATGCAAAGTTAAAATTATAACCTCCAAGCATTCCAGTAACATCCAAAACTTCACCCAAAAAATATAGATTATCTACTAATTTACTCTCAAAGTTATTTTTTATTTCATTAGTTGCTATGCCACCTTTTGTAACTTCTGCCTTAGAGTAGCCAAATGTTCCAGCAGGTGCTAACTTATAATATTTCAACTCTTCTAATTTACTCCAATCCTCTTTACTTAATAGGGTTGCTTTTTTATCTCTTATTTCGAGTTTTTCTAAAAAAGCTAGTGCAACTCGCTTTGGAAAAGGTAATAGATTAGATATATTTTTATTAGAGTTTTTAATGCTTTTTAAATCAAATTTTGGTAAAAAATTAATCTCTAAATGTCCCCTATTCCAAAACAAAGAGGCATTTAAAACCACTGGTCCACTAATTCCCTTGTGAGCAAAGAGCATTGAGCCTTCTAGCTCTTTTTTATCAACTTTAATTTTAACATTTATGCTAACTCCACTAAGAGTTTTCAAAAAACTATCTTGAGGTTGCAAGGTAAAGCCAACTAAAGCTGGTTTTGTAGCAATAATTTTGTGTCCAAAACTTTTGGCAATTTCGTAACCAATTGCAGTTGCTCCAAGATTAGTAAAGCTTAGTCCACCACTTGTAATTATTAACTTTTTTGCCTTATATTTACCTCTAGTTGTGCTAACTTCAAAAATATTACCATCTTTTTTTGCATCTAAAACTTTGCAATTTAGTGCAATTTTAGCACCTTTAATTTGATATAAAAGCAAATCCAAAAGCTCTTTTGAGCTACTTTTACAAAAGTATTGAGTGCCATCTTTTAGTGTGCTTTTAAGACCTAAATTAGTAAAATATTCAAAGATAAATTGACTACCAAATTCTCTTAATAGACCTTTTAAAAATGAACTACTTGCTAAGTAGTTAGAAGTTGAAATATTTTTGTTTGTAAAATTACATCTACCGCCACCAGATACTCTTATTTTTGCACCTAATTTATTGTTATGCTCTAAAATAATAGTATCTTCTTTATTTTTTAAATTGGCAGTAAACATTAAGCCACTAGCTCCTCCACCAATGACTATATTTTCATAAATTTTCATTATAATCTTTGCATCTTTTTAAGTCCAATTTTAACAAGTTCTTGCACACTTCCACTCTCCCCACTTAAAGCCTTTTTGATTGCATCTTTTTTAAATCCAAGTGATTCAAGCGCTAAAGTTGCCTCCAAAATTGCTCCACTATCACTTTGTGTATCTTCGTTGCCACTTACAATAAAGTCTGCAAGTTCAACCAAAATTCTACTAGCAGCTTTTGGTCCAATACCAGGAACTCTTTTTAGCATTGCTACATCTTTTGCACTTACAATTTTTGCAAATGTTTCTGGTGTAAATGTAGAGCAAACAGCAAGTGCAACCTTTGGTCCAACACCATTAATTTTTAAGAGTGTATCAAACATTCTTTTTTCATTTTTTGTAGCAAAGCCATAGAGAGAATTTGTATCTTCTCTAATTATTTGGGTAGTAAATAGTTTTACATTTTTTTCATTTATTATAGAGGATGTATTTATTGAAACATGCACTTCATGTGTTAAACCATACACTAAAATATGTAATAGAGTTGGTTCTTTATATACAACCTCTCCTTCTATTGCTACTATCATCATAATACCTTAAAGTTTTTTAGTATTTTATAGTTATAATTCTTTAAAAAAAGATATATAATGAGAATTAAATCAATATTTTCAAACAGTGGTGGTATTTTGTTTTCGCGTATTTTTGGATTTGTGCGCGATTTGACTATGGCTTCAGTTCTTGGGGCAAATGTTTATAGTGATATATTTGCTGTTGCTTTTAAATTGCCAAATCTATTTCGTCGTATTTTTGCAGAGGGTGCATTTACGCAAAGTTTTATGCCTTCATTTATTGCTGCGCGTTACAAAACTATTTTTAGTGCAAAAGTATTTAGCTATTTATTTATTATTATATTGATACTTAGTTTGATTGTTAATATTTTTTCATATCAAATAACGGCAATATTAGCTCCTGGCTTTTCTAAAAGCACTTTACTCGAAAGCACAAAATATGTAGCAATTCAATTTTGGTATTTACCCCTTATTTTTATAGTAACATATCTTGGCTCTTTATTGCAATATAAAGAACATTTTGCAACAACTGCTTTTGCAACCACCTTACTTAATATTGCATTGATTATTGCAATGTTACTGTATAAGGATGCTCCAAAAGAGCAGATACTCCTAGCACTTAGCTGGGGGGTAATAGCAGGTGGAATTTTACAAGTTATTGCACATATTATTGTTGCAAAGCACTTTAGGGTGCTAAAAGTTATAAAAATTGGTTTTAGTAATTTTAAAGCAAAATCACAAAGTGTTAAAAAAGATACTCAAAGATTTTTTAAAAACTTTTTTCCAGCTATTTGGGGTAACTCTACCTTGCAAATAATGTCTTTTTTAGATACTTGGTTGGCTTCATTTTTAGTAAGTGGGTCTATTAGTTACTTATATTATGGAAATAGAATTTTTCAACTACCACTTGCTCTATTTGCAATAGCTCTTTCAATTGCTATATTTCCAACAGTTTCAAAGAAAATAAAAGCAAATGATAAGAGTGCAATTTTAGAGTTTAAAAAAGGCTTTTGGATACTAATATACCTGCTTACTGCTGCTACTGTTGGAGGGATAATATTTTCTAATGAAATTATATGGCTTTTGTTTGAAAGAGGTGCATTTACAAGGGAAAATACTATAGAAGTGGCAAAAGTTTTAGATATGTATATGATTGGATTAATACCTTATGGTTTAAGTAAATTATTTAATTTATGGCTATATGCCAATCACAGACAATCAATCGCTGCAAAAATTGCTACAGTATCTTTGGTTAGTTTTATTGCTTTTGCACTTATGCTAATAAAACCTATGGGGGCGCAAGGTTTGGCACTTGCAGGTTCAATTGCTGGTATAATTAGCTTCTTTTTAACTATAAAAGAGTTTGGATTAGGGCAAATGGTAACAATAGTTGATAAAAAAAGAACTTTAAATTTTACCATTATACTAACCCTTTTTACGATATTTCTTAGTATTATGCACATATTATGGATACATATATAGTTGTCATAACTATTTACATTAATAAAAATTTAAGATATAATTAAATTGTATAAAAGGGATTTCCCCTTAAATACTAAATAACTAATAAAGGATATACCATGAACACAAGTATTGTTGGAAAAAATATAGAGCTTACAGAGCCTATAAAAAACTATGCAGAGTCAGCTTTTGAAGCTATCAAAAAATATAATTTAGATATTATCTCTGCAAATATTGTGTTATCTCAAAATAAAAAGGGGGAGTTTAGTGTAGAGTTTGTTATTAATGTAAAAGATAAACATACAGTTGTTATTACACAAAAAGATAAAGACCTTTATGCTGCTATTGATTTAGCATTAGAGAGAGCTAAAAAGAATTTAAGAAGATATGCAGATAAAATTAAAGATCATCAAAATGGAGGAGTTAAAGATTTAGATAATGGTGATGCTGAAGTAAAAATAGAGGATGATAGTGATGAAATTATTCAATTAGAGCCAAAACTATATAAACCTTTAGATTTTGATGAAGCAAAAGAGATGCTTGAGGAGTCTGATAAAGATTTCTTTGTATTTTATGATATAGATGGAAATATGAGAGTTTTAACTAAATTAGATGGTGGTAAATACGGATTATACTAAACTAAAGGGCATTTTTTGCCCTACTCTTCTATCTCCTTTATAAACTCAATTTAACTTTTTGAAATCTTTTATTTTTTATATAAAAAAGTTTTTTATTTTATTAATATTATTAATATTTATTATGTTATTATATATTTAATTCTTTTTAATGGAGATAATATGAACCTATCACTAAAAAATTTATGGTTTCAAAACCCAAAAGCTGATAATGTAATGATAAATGAAACTGCAGTAAGAATTAGAGCAGCTATTCTTATACTCTTTTCAATATTTCTATCTTATACTTTATATAGTGCAGCATTTGGAAGCCACTGGATTGTAGATACTAGCACAATTACAGATGCTGGAGATGAGGATTTTGATGGACATATGATATATACTGCCCAAATGATTAGAAAAACTTATGATTTTACTTTGCAAACTTGGGTATTATTATATATGCTTTTTGATATGCTTTCAGGCATATTTGTAAAAACATCCTATTTATCGCCAACTATATGGTTAGCTACAATTTTAGCAAAAAATAAAGAACCTATTTGGAAACCTCATAAACCTAAAAAGTTAGCTTGGCTAATTGGTGCAACATTTATATCTATATGTTTAGTATTTTTTAATCCAACAAAATTTGCATATATTGTAAATGGAATTACTCATTTAAAGCTATTACCTACAAGTGGAAACTATATACCTTATCAAGTTGCAATAGCTCTACTGTTGACCTGTTTTTCTTTTATGTGGATGGAGATGGCATTAGGATTTTGTGCTGGTTGTTCTTTGCACTCACTATTGGTAAAAATTGGAATATTTAAAGAAGAGTGTGTGGAGTGTAATGATATAAACTCTGCTCAAGCCCAAAAAGCAAGAGAGGAGTATTACAACAAGTAATTTACTGGTAATACTTCTGCAATATAATTTTATTGTTGCAGTGCTTCCCTCTCTGCAACTGAGTTATTTACTATTCTACATTTAGAAAAGTTTCTCTAAT
>JAMONW010000108.1 GCA_027066355.1 Campylobacteraceae bacterium | reverse complement strand
GTTCTGTAATTTCTCCTATTACAACTACTTGAATATCTAAATTATCTTTATCTATTTGTTTAACAAGTTCTTTTACGATATTAGCACCTTTTGCATAGTTTATAGCACCTAAAATACCTATAGTAATATTTTTTTTATTCTCATTTTTAATTAGATTTAAAGCCTCAAAACCATCTACTTTATGTGGAATTAGCTCTATTTTTTCCTCTTTTAGCTCTGGATATGCTTTTAAAATTATCTCTTTTGATGAGTTTGAAAATGCTAATATTTTATTGGCTTTATTTAATAAATTACTCCAAAGCTCTCTCCAAGTTACAATATCAATCTCTTCACTCATAAAGTTGCGCCACTCTTGTTTGCTATTAGCCATACACTCTTGACAACTTTTAATATTTGGCACATTACAATATTTTCCCTCACTATTAAGAAGTGTATAACTTGGGCATACACTAAAGTAATCATGTATTGGAATAGTTAATTTAGCTTTTTTACTATCTATTAATTTAGAGATATACTCAATTGTCTCTTTTTGGTGCTTGTACGAAACCAAAGAATTTAAAAAAATCTCACCAATTTTGCATCTACTAAGCAAAA
This sequence comes from Campylobacteraceae bacterium, assembly GCA_027066355.1. Classification (GTDB taxonomy): domain Bacteria; phylum Campylobacterota; class Campylobacteria; order Campylobacterales; family Sulfurovaceae; genus JAADEQ01. The sequence continues at coordinate 8,965 of JAMONW010000108.1, read as the reverse complement.
TATCTAACTGCTCAAGGCTACTTATTGCAAAATTAAATTTATACTCTTTATAGAGGTAGTTACACTTATACTCACCTGTATAAAAGTCGTAAGCTATTTTTAGTATATTTTTATTTAGATTAAACTGCTTTTGAATTAATTCATTAGCATAGCTGTTTGCCCCACCACCTAAAGCGTGGTCAAACATAACCCAAAGAGGTTCTTTTTTAGAAGAGGCTGTAATTATTAATAATTCTCTTAAGATTTTATGTGGATTTTTGATAATATACTCTTGTATCTGTTTATCATAATCTGGGTGTTTTGCTAATAGTTTTGCATGGTTTTCTTGTAATAGTTTTTGTTTAACTTCACTTGGGAAAGAGCCTCCATGTTTATGATAAACAAATAGGTTTGGCACAAGTAAATTGGAGTAACCCTCTTTTATCGCCCTTTGACACCAATCGTTCTCTTCGCCATATCCCCTGCCAAAACTCTGCTCATCAAAAAAACCTATCTTTTGAACTAAAGAGAAATTGACACCCATACAAAAGCCAACACCTGTTGGTAGTTTGGCATAATGCTTTTGTGCATTTACCTCTTTAAATGCACTATCTAGTGTTGTTAAATCTAAGCCTTCAAAAATCTCATTATCTTCTAAAAATTTTGGAAAACTAGCAACTGTTCCAGAGTTTGTAAAAGGTGTTGTAGTAGCAATATTTTCCATATTTACAATTGGATACATTAATCTCTCTAGCCAAAATGGTGGCACTTCTGTATCGGTATTTAAAATTACAAAATTTCCTTCTGCTTTTTGCACAGCTTTATTAACACTTTGCACAAAGCCTAAATTCTCTTTATTATTAATTAAAATAGAATCCTCAAACTCTACTAAAACAGCCTCTAATAGTGGCAATACCCTCTCATCAGGACTTGCGTCATTAATTACTATAACTCTATGTGGGTGGCTTGTATTGGCTCTTAGGCTCTTAAATAGTGGGTCTAAATACTCATAGCCATTATATACAGGAATAATAATATCAACTCTTTGGCTACCAAGATGGAATTTACGCATTTTAAAGGCTTCAAAATACTCTTTTAGCTCTATTTTTGTAAACTCTTTTGAATCATTTAAATTTTTAGAAATTTTTTGTTTTACTTTGCTAATTAGGTAGCCAAATTCACCTCTTTTAGCGTAGTAAAATACCTTTTTTAGTGCTGCTGGATTACTCTTTGCAATCTTAACTGGTGTAGTTATAACTTTTTTAACTCTGCTAAGCTCAGGTATTTTAGAGGTAATATTATTGCTATCAAAGTTGCTTACTTTTTTGGTTGCCAATTTTAATATATCTTTTGGCAATCTTTTAAGGCGATTTTTAAGGCGCATAGATTCAGCAAGAGCTTCAAGTTCATGAATATACTCATTTAGCTCATTTATTTTATCATATACATCTTGTCCAGCATATTGTTGCGAAAGCACCAAAGAGGCAGTTTGCTCAACAGTAGAGGCAGGAAGTAAGCTATAATCAGCAGGACTTGGCACAATTTTTTTGCCATTTGCTTGAACAACAATACCAAAAAAGCGCTCAAGTGCGTGTGCTAAGGTGTGGTCTTTTTGCCCACGCTCCTCTTCAAACTTTAATTTACCCTCTTTAAATAACTTAATTATAGGCTCTAAGCATGAAGTTCGCGTCCAAAACATCGTGCCACCACTAAAGGTATAATCCTCTTTAAACTCAATGCCACTTAGCATACAAAGCTCTCTAATTTTACTATTATTTCCATAAGCATATCGCTTGGAATCAAGCACCATACTTTTACCTGTAACTTCACCTATACTATCATCTTTTTCAAAATTTTCTAAAATTTGCACAACAGCCTTTGGGTCGCCAAGCAAATCAAAATATAAAAGCTTTCTCCAAACATGTCCAAGTGGGCTATTACCAGTCTTTTTAGTATGCAGTTTACAAATATATTTGTAACTATCAACCCCAATATAGTTAAGCACTTGCAAAAATGGCAAAACATCACGCCCACGATTTTCTGGCATAAAAACTTTAATATTTTTTCCACTTTTAAATAACTTTGCAATATCGCTATCTTCCATTATTGGAGGCACCGTTACAAAAACATCATAATCTATACTAAGCTTATCTAAGTAATCCTCTATCTCTTGCCATAAATCAATATAAAAGACATGAGCAATAATTGCTACTTTTTTTTGAGAAAAAGTAGGTTCACTTGGCTCTTTTTTAAATATTTTGTTATTAGAAAAAACTATCTCTTCAAATTTATAATCCACACTTTAGCCTTAAATTGTTTGTATAATTATACTATAACTTTTTTTGTTATTAGGAAAGTAGAGATATACATAATAATATCTACTACAATATTAATTAAGCGAACAAGTAAAACAGAGAATATTACTATATTTGAATCTACATTTAAGTTAATAAATTCTGCAATTGCTATAAATGCCCCCTCTCTTACACCTAAACCACCAGAGGCTCCGGGTGTTACAAAGCCAATTAACCAACTAATTATATAAATTGAAGATACTTCAAAAAATAGTGTTAGTGTTGGCTCTTTAATTTGCCAAAGAATTATAATAGAAAGTAGCACTCCTTGCAAACCAATAGAGAATGTTAATATTGATACCATAAGAGCTTTTTTTGCTTTAGTAAATATTGGATAAATATATAAAATTGCTATAATAGAAGCAACTGAAGCAAAAAGCATTAATATCTTTATATAATTTTCAATATTACTAAAAAGAGCAAATATAGTAGATGAAATAACAGTTGCAACCATTAAAATTAACATAAATAAAAGGGATATTTTTGCCATTTGGGCTTGGCTTATACCAAGTTTAGAAGAGAGTGCCTGACGCCCAACAAAGTGAAAAATATTACCTGGCAGATACTTTGAAATTTCAGTTTTTGCAAAATAGTAATAGGAGCTAATGTAGCCAAAGCTTTTTTTTGCATAAGTTTTTAACATTATATGCCAAGCATAAATTCCAATAATTGATGATAATATATTTAAGATAAGTAGAGGCAATATTATAGATTTAAAATTACTAAATTTCTCTATAAATGAGCTAAGTGAATACTCTTTAGATAATTTATAAAAAATATAAATAAGTCCTAAAAATCCAAGTAATTTACCAAAACTATATGCAATTTTTTTTATTTTATCTCTATTCATTTTCTTTTAACTTACTAAAGATTTTCTTTTCTATAATCTCTTTTGCTTTTTTATTACTTAGCTTCTCTTCATAAGACTTTAGGGCATTTTGCCCTACCCTTTTTACAAGTTCAGGGTTGTTTTTAAGCTCTATAATTTTATTTGTTAAAGTTTTAGGATTAATATCCTCTACAAAGAAAATATCTTTACTATCTTCAAATGCTTCACTCATTGCATCTGTTTTTAGAGTTAAGTGGGGTTTGCCTACTCTAAAAGAGTCATTTGTTTTATTTAAAACTACTGCATTTGCTCTCTTTCCGCTATTAAATAACCCTAAATTTATATCACAAGCATTATAGTAGTAATTTAACTCTTCAAGAGGCATAAAGCCTTTAAACTCTATATTTTTTAAGTCATACTTTTTTGCTAAATCTTGGCAAGTTTGCAGGTGAGGTCCCTCTCCTATCATTAAAAACTTAATATCTTCTCCCATATCTTGCACAATTTTTGCAGCCTCTATAATTACAGGTGTATTATGCAGTGGAATATAACTTCCAACATACAATACGCTAAAACTATCGCTATATGGCTTAACATCTTTTGGATATACATTATCTTCGCTAATTGTTAAATGCACCTTTACAAACTTATCTTTGCTAATGCCATATTCGCTTGATAGCTCTTCTATAAGTTTATTTGTATCTACAATTATAAAGTTAGCATCTTGAAGTGATTTTTTCTCCAGCCAATAGGTAAATTTACCAAGTAGGCTATTTGGCTTATATAGTTTTCTATCATTACACATTACATCATATAAAGATAGATAAAAGTCATAAATTATAGGTTTTTTTGTAAATAGCCTTATTAATGGCACTAAAAAATGCCCCATATAACCTACAAAAAATGTATCTTGGCTAAAGATTTTAAATGGAAGTCTAGCTAGAATAGATGGTATTCTTTTTGCATAACCTTTTGCTTCTGATACAACTTCAGTATATTCAAAATTCTCTTGCAGTGTTTCTCTATGAAACTTATTTCTTGAAATTGTAGGCTTATCAGCACAAGTAAAGAGAATTTTCACTACTTATCCTCTTTGTTATACTTTTCTCTCATTCTTTCTACTCTTTGCTCTTCTAATAGTTTTCTATTAACAGAGAGCAAATCTGCAACAAATGCAATAAGTGCAGTCTGCACACCCATACCCATTAAAGCACCACTTAAAATTACAGATTGTATATGTCCAGCATCTCCACTAAAGTAGAAATATAGGTATCTTAAACCAAGTAAAAAACCTAATCCAAAGAGTATAGCAGCTATTGTCATAAAAAATTGAAAAGGTTGATATACGGCAAATATACGCACAATTGTAACAACAGATTTTTTAATATAATTTGGAATAGAGCTAAGTAGTCTTGATGGGCGTAAATCTTCGTTTGTGCGAATTGGAACAGATGTAATTGCCATATTTTTTTGCCCTGCTTGTATGATAGTTTCGAGTGTATATGTGTAGTTATTGTAAACATTAAGCTCCATTGCGCAATCTCTACTCATAGCTCTAAAGCCACTTGGAGCATCTGGAATATTGGTTTTACTAGCTTTTCTTACAACCCAAGAGCCAAGCTTTTGCAAAAACTTTTTTGCAGGTGAAAAGTGTTCTGTTTGAGCAATTGGACGCTCTCCTACAACATACTCTGCTTTGCCATCTAGTATTGGTTTTACAAGTTTTGGAATATCTTTTGCTTCATATTGATTATCTGCATCTGTATTTACAATTACATCAGCGCCTTGTTTTAAACACTCTTTAAGTCCAGCCATAAAACCTTTTGCCAAACCTTGATTGTGTTTAAAATCAACAATATAATCAACCCCACACTCTTTGGCAACTTCTACTGTTCTATCAGTGCTTCCATCATTAATAATAAGCCATTCAACCTTATCAAAACCCTCAACTTCTCTAGGTAATTCACCAAGTGCAATTGCAAGAGTCTCAGCCTCATTATAGCAAGGGATTTGTATTATTAGTTTCATTGTGTGTTGCTCCTAATTATAATATAGTAAAAAATAGAAAAAGTCTGAATAAATTGCTTGTATAGATATAGCAATTATCAAAATACTAAACCAAAATGAGTTTTTAAACTTCTCTACAAATGTTGATGCCATTATAGCAAATGCAAACATAAAAGGCAAAACATATCTAGGTTGTAACCCACCCATATATCCATTATGTATGTGGGCTTTATAGGAGAAAAGGTATTGAACTACTAGCACACTAAATAGAGCAAGTAGCGTTATTTTGCCAAGCTTACAAAAATTATTCTCTTTACAATTAAATAAAAGTGCAATTACTGCAATAATGTGTAAAATTACTAACCCAAATACTCCACTCCATTTTTCATGCCCAAAAGAGTGGTGAGAGTGTATTCCAAACCAGCCACTATGAATATAGTGCCACATTCTCTCTAACCACTCAATTGCACTTAAATGAACTCTATGCTCTGGTGGAATATAAAAATTAGACTTCAAAAACTCTTTTGGGTGTGTTACATTAAATGTTGGTGTAATTGCATGATAAGTTAGCATAATATGAACTTGATAATATATTATTGGAGTTAAAAATAGCATTAAAATAACAATATCAACTTTTTTAAATTTTGGCATTTTTTTATTGACTAGAAGATAAATTATATAGTATATAATTGCAAAAAATAGCAAAATTGCAGCTGTTAATTTTGCAAAAAATGAGATAAATATACCAATAGCTAAAATTAGATAAGCAGTAGTGCTATAATCTTTTTCAAGTAATCTCTTTAGCCCAATTATTGCAACAATAGCACCCAAAATAGCTAATGTATCATTACTTATACTGCCTCCAATATAAGAGTGCATAGGAATTGAACTAATAAAACTCAAATATACAAAATCGCCTAAAATTGTAAGTTTTGAAGAGAAGCCTAAATATAGTATTAGTATTACACTAAATATATATATTAACATACTTAGTGTTCTAGCGCTATTTACATTAGTATTTATATCTTTATGGTCATTAAGAGCTAAACTAATAATATCGTAATATAAAGGAGGGTGTGCTAAATAGTGATTCATATTTTCAAATTTTGGAATAAATTCTAAATTTTTATCAACATATTTTGTATATTCATAATGAGCAATTTCATCTGGTGGATACCCAAAATGAACATTATCTTTATAATAGTAAGCCTTAAATGATATAAATGCTAAAAATAGTGAATAAAGAATAATTTTTGCTATTAAATTATCATTAAAATCATAACTTTTATAAATATTTATTAAATATAGTATAATAGTTGAAATAATTATTGACAAAATAAGATATATTGGATAAAAATTATTTATTGAATATATTTTTTGAGGTTTATAATCTAATAAAATCCAAGGATCATTCCCTATTGTGTTAAAGCTTACTGCTTTTTTATTTTTAATTAAATCTTTTATTTGATTACTTCTAATAATAGATAAATCTATTTTATATACAGAACTCTTAAACCACTTTTTTTTAGTTAATAAAATGCTATTTAAAGTTATATTTACATTACTTTTACTTGTTACATCAAATCGAATTTTATTTATATTTGCACTTTTGGGTATTTTAAATATATAGCTATTAACTTCTCTTTTAAATTCACTAATTGTATCTTTTTCGTTAAATGCTTCATTTAAACTATAATATATTTTAGGCTTTATATCTCTTGAAGAGTCTATATTTATAACTATTTTATTGCCATTATTTAAGTATAAAAATATTGTATAAATAATAGTTGTAAAAAGAGCAAATAGTATTGATGTTTTTAGTTTAGACATATACTAAAGTCCTCTTTATCTTGTGTTAAGTTTGGATTATAATATGGATCCCCATTTGTTAAAATCTCTTTGTGGCGTTCAAAGAGTGCGTCTTTTTCTGTTTGGAAACGAGCAATTTTTTCTGGTGTTGTTTCATACCCTCTTGATATTGACTCATGATGATAAAGCTCAGCATATGGTGTAAATATATTTAAGTAGCCCTTTTCTCTAACCCTAAGACAAAAATCAACATCATTATATGCTACTTTAAACTTAACCTCATCCATTCCATCAACCTCTTGATAGATAGACTTTTTAACCATTAAACAAGCTGCAGTTACTGCGCTAACATTTTGAATAGCATTTAAACGGTTAAAATAACCACAACTATCTCTTTTATACATTTTATGTGAATGTCCTGCATATCCTCCAAGTCCAATAATTATACCAGCGTGTTGAATAGTATTATCTGGATAGTATAATTTTGCACCTACACAACCTATTTTTTCTCTTTGAGAATGCTCAAGCATTGCCTCAATCCAATTTGGTGAAATTACCTCTATGTCATTATTTAATAAAAGAATATGTTCACCCTTAGCAAAATTATCTACTGCATAGTTATTAATTTTTGCATAATTAAATGGCTCATTATACTCATAAAACTTAACTCTAGGATCAAGCTTTTCTAGCTCTTTCATTAAAGCAAAAGTAGATTTATCCTTGCTATTATTACTTACACCTATAATTTCAAAATTACTATAAGTAGATTTTTGTAAAATAGAGTTTATGCACATATCTAATAGTTCTGGTTTATCTTTAAATGGAATTACTATACTAACTAAAGGGTTATTTTTTATTTTGTATTTTACTCTAAAATAATGGTTTATATTGGCATTTTCTACTGTGCCATCTATACCTCTTCTTTTAATTGCATTTTCTACTGTTTTTCTACCTCTTTCAAGTGCTTCTGGCTTTGCTTCACTATTAGCACTTGTAGATGTTTCTAATGTTCTCCAGTGATATAGCACTTTTGGAATATGGTAAATTTTATTAGCAATTTCTGTTAAGCGTAAAAATAGATCATAATCTTGAGCACCATCAAACTCAGAATTAAAATTTCCAACTTTTTCAAGCAATACTTTTTTAAAGCAGGTAAAGTGAGTAATATAATTATGTGTTAAAAGTAAATCTGGTGACCAATCAGGTTTAAAGTGAGGGTTAGAGTAGTTTCCTTTGGTATCTACAAAATCTTCATCACTATAAATAAAGTCTGCATCTTCTTGGTTAATTATTTTAACCATTTCATATAGTGCATCTGGTGTTATTTCATCGTCATTATCCATTAATGAAATATAATCTCCAGTTGCTAATAATAGTGCCTCATTAGTAGCTCCGGAGATATTTAAATTCTTATTTAAAAATTTAACCTTTATTTTTGGATTATTAAGTGATTTTAAGTAGTTTATAGTATTTTCATTAGTGCTTTTATCATCTGCAATACACAATTCCCAATTTTTATACCATTGCGCTTCTACTGATTTAATTGCTAAATCTAGCCATTTAGGATCAACATTATAAACTGGCATAACAATTGATATTTTTGGCTGTTTCCTAAAGTATTTTAAATTGTTTTCTATAATTTTTGTAAATTTTGGCTCTTTGTATATATATAAATTTGTTTTATTATAGTTAGGTTCAGTTATACCTTCAGACTCTTCTGTAGGTATAGTTATAGGTTTATATGGTGTAAAACCAAATAGATTTAACATACTATCTGGTATATATTTTTTAATTTTTTGTTTAAGTCTTTTCTTAATAGTTAAACTATTTAAAACCTCTATTTGTTTATCCCTAAGAGAAATTATAGAATATGCATATTCTATAGTTTTTCCCGCCTGTTCTTGAATATTAGAGAGTCTAGTATGTAATTTTTTAATTTCATTATCTTTATTTTCCAACTCTTTATGTAGAGCTATTATATCTATAT
>JAMONW010000107.1 GCA_027066355.1 Campylobacteraceae bacterium | reverse complement strand
CTAAAAAAGCTTTAATTGTTAGTGAAAGTAATACTGCACAAGAGGTTGCAAAAGCTTTAAATAAATTAAATATCATTGCAGATATTAAACCATTAAGTGAGTTAAATAAAGAGTTACCTAATTTTATTGAATATGATATAACATTTATATATAGTAAAATTTTTGAACCAATCCTAACAGATTATCTAAGAGCAATAAAAACTTACTCTCCTTTAAAAATTGTTGCTATGGTAGATAGTAAAAATAGTCTATACCCAACAAAAATAGTAGATAAAGTAGTAAATTTAGATAAACTTGAAGATGAGTTATACTCAAATGTATTAGAACTTTATAAAGATGAAATAAATAACAGTAGCCCTAAAAAACAAGATAGAGAAGAGATAGATGGCAATAGAAGATATGGAAAAGTATTAGTTGCAGATGATGATATAACAAATTTACATATTTTAGAGTATATGTTTAAAAAATATGGCATAAAAGCCAAAACAGTTACAAATGGTATTGATGCTTTAAAAATGCTTGAAAAAGAGAGTTTTGATATGGTTATTTTAGATAGCGTTATGCCAAAATTAGATGGTTATGAAACAGTTTTAAAAATTAGAGAAAATAACAAATTTAACTCTACTCCAATTATTATTCATACCTCATTCTCAAGAGATGATAGTAGCATGGATAAAATATTTAAGTTAGGTTTTGATTCATATTTATCTAAGCCTTTTAATAAATATGATTTTAAATCTTTGATTGAAAGATATATGCCAGTATATAGTAAACCAGTAAAAGTTACAACTCCAGAAAAAAAGAGTATTAAAAAAGAGAAAGAGCCTTTAGATACAGAGAGTTTAAAAGAGTTTATTGCAATATATGGCGATAGTGATAAAATGCTTAATAGATATATTAAAGAAAAAAGAGAAGAACAAGCATTTTTATTAATAGATGACTTAAAAGATTTGGCTCAAAAAATAGATGCTCAAGACTTTATATTACTGCTTGATGATATTAAATTAAGTATTGAGGAAAAACAAGAGATAGACAGTAATTTAATCTATAAGTTATCAAATAAATTAACTGAACTTAAAAAAGATATAATGAAAAGATTGAGTGCATAAGATTAGCACAAAAACAAAAAGCACAAAATTATTAGTGCTAAAGTTTTAAATAAAAGAAATTAATATCACTTTATCAAAATAAAAATAAAGTATAAAACTACTCTTACTCCTCTCCAAATATTTCATCTAAAATTGAGTTTATATAACTTTTTACATCAAATTTTATTAAATCTTCAGGCTTCTCACCAACTCCAATATAGTAAATTGGCATTTTTAACTCATTTGCAATAGAGAGAATTGCTCCACCCTTTGCAGTGCCATCAAGTTTAGTAATAATTATACCATCTATACCAATCATTTCATTAAAAGCTTTTGCCTGATTTATTGTTGAACTTCCTTGTGTTCCATCTAGTATTAATAATTTTCTGTGTGGAGCGCCATTTAGTGCTTTATCTGCTACGCGCACCATCTTTTTTAACTCTTCGCTTAAATTTACTTGGGTATGAAGTCTTCCTGCTGTATCAATTATAACATTATCTATATCTTTTGCAATTGCTGATTTTATTGTATCAAATACAACTGCAGATGGATCATGCCCTTGGCGTGTAGCAACAATTGGAATATCTAGTTTTTGCGCCCAACGGCTTAGTTGCTCAATTGCTGCAGCTCTAAAAGTATCTCCAGCTCCTAGCATCACTTTTTTCCCATCTTGCTTATATTTATAAGCCAATTTAGAGATAGTTGTGGTCTTTCCCGCGCCATTTACACCAATAATCATCTCTATAAATGGCTTATTGCTATCTGGATATATCCAGTTTGCTTTATAATCAAAAACAGAAATTAGTGAGTTGTATAGTTGAACTCTAGTTATTGAATTTGGCAATTGATCTAATTTATCTTCTATCAATTCATAATTTACATCTGCTTCTAGTAGTAAATCTTCTAATTCATCTTTATCTATTTTATCTCTTTTTATCTTCTTTACTTCACTATCTTTAGAAGCACCAAATGCCTTTTTTATAAAACCAAACATTTATACCCTTTTGTTATAATTGTGTATGATTATAACAAAATTAAGGTTTATAAATGGATAAAGCAGAAAAAAAAGTAATCTTTAGAAAAAAAGCTTTGCAAAAATTAAGAAAAGAGATGCCAAATTTTTATAAAAAAGATAAAAATGTTATACAAAGATTAAATAAAGAGATTAAAAATAGTAAGATTAAAGATATAATGCTCTTTATTCCATTAAAATCTGAACCAAATATTACCCTACTAATAAAGCTATTAAGACAAAAAGGGTATAATTTGTATGTTCCTTTTATTAAAGAGAACACATTTAATTTGGTAAAATACAGATTGCCATTAAAACAAAAAAAATTTGGAATAAAAGAGCCAAATATTTCATATCTAAATATAAAAAAAATAGATTTAGCAATTGTTCCTTTGCTTGGTATTGATAAAAGTTATAGAAGAGTTGGTTTTGGCAAAGGGATGTATGATAGATTTTATAGTAAATTTGGCAATAATATAAGAAAAACTATCTTTTTACAAAGAGATATTTTTTATACAAAAGATATAATTACTAATAGTTACGATATTAGTGCCAATGAAATAATTACTAACTCTATTATAAATTTAGATATTAACTAAATAATAAATTAAAAAGGATATAGATTTGGTAGCACTATTAGATATGGTAATACCTTTCTTACTCTTTAACCTTGGTGTATTTGCAGGTTGGTTTCTTCACGCATATTATGTAAAAGGTAAATTTAAAGAGTATGAATTAGAGGCAAAAGCAAAAGCAAATATTATTAAAAACGAAGCTCAAAAGATACTTCAAGAGAGTAAAGATAAGCTAAAAGAAGCAGAGTTAGAGGCAAAGCAACTACAAATTCTTACAAAAGATAAAGAGCAAAATATAGAAAGACAACTTAGAGTTTTAAATGAAAAAGAAGAGAGATTAAATAGCCTAATAAAAAGCAATAAAGAGAGATTAAGTGAGCTAACTTCAAAACTATCAAAAGTTGCGTCTATGACAAAAGATGAAGCAAAAGAGGAGCTATTAAAGTGCCATAAAGCAGAGCTTGAAGCAGATCTTGCAAAAATTTCAAGAAAACGTATAAAACAAGCAAGAGATGAAACAGAAAAATTAGCAAACTATATGTTGGCTCAATCTGTTGCTAGATATGCAGGTGAGTTTGCAGGTGAGAGATTGATTAATACAATTACTCTGCCAAGTGATGAACACAAAGGGCGTATTATTGGTAAAGAGGGGCGAAATATTAAGTCGCTAGAACAACTTTTGGGTGTAGATATTATTATAGATGAAACACCTGGTGTAATTTTGGTTAGCAATTTTAACCTTTACAGAAGAGCTATTGCAACTGAAGTTATAAAACGCTTAGTTGAAGATGGCAGAATTCATCCTGGAAAAATTGAAGAGATGCATGAAAAAGTGCAAAAAGAGTTTGAACAAAAGATTTATGAAGAGGGTGAAAAAGTTGTAATTGACTTAGGATTATATCCAATGCACGAGGAACTTATGAAGCTTCTTGGTAGGTTGAAGTATCGTGCAAGTTATGGACAAAATGTATTACTTCACTCTCTTGAAGTTGCAAGATTATCAAAATCTTTAGCTGCAGAGATGGGTGGTGATGAAAAATTAGCTTTAAGAGCTGGTTTGCTACACGATATAGGTAAAGCATTAACTCAAGACTTTGATGGAAACCATGTAGATTTAGGTGCAGAGATTTGTAGAAAATATAATGAACATCCAACAGTTATTAATGCTATATATGCTCATCATGAACATAGTGAACCAGATAGTATTGAAAGTGCTGCTGTTTGTGCAGCAGATGTTTTAAGTGCTGCAAGACCAGGTGCAAGAAGAGAAGTGCTTGAGAGCTTTACAAAAAGAGTAAAAGAGTTAGAGAATATTGCACTAAGTTATAATGGTGTAATGCAAGCATATGCAATTAATGCAGGTCGTGAAATTAGGGTGTTTATTGATGCCTCAGAAGTTAGTGATGATGAGGCAACTCTTTTAACACATAATATTGCAAAAGATATTGAGAAAAAACTACAATATCCAGGCACTATTAAAGTAAATGCCATAAGACAAACAAGAGTAGTTGAGTATGCTAAGTAGTAATTGAGAATTGAGAGTTGAGGATAGAGGACAGCGTTAGCGAAGCTTTATGGGCTTTGCCCAAATTGTGTCCTATTAAAAAAAGCGCAAGGCGCGAGGGTATCCCGCCGAGGGAAACTCAGCGTTAGCGTAGCCACTTGGGCTTTGCCCAAATAGCGTTTTATTAAAGAGTTTGAAAAACTCAAAAGCGCAAGGCGCGAGGGCATCCCGCCGAGGGAAACTCAGCGTTAGCGTAGCCACTTGGGCTTTGCCCAAATGGCGTCCTATTAAAAGAAAAAACCCCAAAGGAGAAAAAATGAAAAAATTAATTTTTGCAATAGTAGCATTAATTGGAATCTTAAATGCAAATGTAGTATTAGAAACAAATTATGGAAAAATAGAGTTAAAACTATTTCCAAAAAAAGCGCCATTAGCAGTTGAAAATTTTACTAAATTGGTTCAAAAAGGCTACTACAATGGAACAACATTCCATAGAGTTATTAAAGATTTTATGATTCAAGGAGGCGACCCTACAGGGACAGGTATGGGTGGAGAGTCTATTTGGCATAAAGAGTTTAAAAATGAGTATGCACCAAATTTGGTTTTTGATAGACCATACCTTTTAGCAATGGCAAATCATGGCGAAAATACAAATGGTAGTCAATTTTTTATAACAGTTAAACCAACCCCTTGGTTAAATGGTGGATATACAATTTTTGGCAAAGTTGTTAAAGGAAAAAAAGTCGTTGATAAAATCGACTCTGTTCCTACAAAAAAGCCAGGTGATAAACCATTAAAAGATGTTGTAATTAAAAAGGCATATATTAAGTAATGGATTTAAACCAAATTAGAAAAGAGCGAGAAAAATCTTTTGAGTGGAAAAATATTAAACCACTCAAAGAGGCAATTGATAAACTTGCCTTAACATCTCCAAAAGTTACTTCATATACTCTAAGCGATACTATTGAAGTAGAGTTAGATAAGTCTTATCAAAATCAATATCAAACTTTAATAGAAGATTGTGCAAAACTAATGCTTCCTTGGCGCAAAGGTCCTTTTAAAATAGGAGAGCTATTTATTGATACTGAGTGGCAGAGTTTTATAAAATATAATCTTCTTAAACCTCACTTTAATTTAGAGGGAAAAGTAGTTGCAGATATTGGTTGTAATAATGGTTACTATATGTTTAGAATGCTAGAGCAAAAACCCAAAAAAATAGTAGGTTTTGACCCATCAACTCTTTTTTATATGCAGTTTAAATTTATTGATACCTTTATAAATAGTGGCATTAACTATGAGTTGCTAGGTATAGAACACGCAGAGTTTTATGAGGAGAAATTTGATACTATATTTTGTCTTGGAGTGCTATATCATAGGAGCGACCCAATAGGCTCTCTTAAATCACTATTTAAAGCTCTAAATAGTGGTGGAGAGTTAATATTAGATACCTTTATGATAGATGGAGAAGATGATATATGCCTAACTCCAAAAGATAGATACTCTAAAATACCAAATATATACTTTATTCCAACAGTTAATGCCCTTAAAAACTGGTGTTATCGTGCTGGTTTTAAAGAGGTAGAGCTTTTAGAAATTAAAAAAACAAATTTGAATGAGCAGAGAAAAACAGAGTGGATAAATTCACAAAGCTTAGATGACTTTTTAGACCCAAACAATTGCAATTTAACAGTAGAAGGCTACCCAGCACCCAAAAGAGTTTATATAAAAGCCATTAAGTAGTTGGATTCAAAAGAGTATTTATATCAATTTTCTCTTTTGAAATAGCAAAAATTCCATGACTTAGTAGAGCATCTTTTAAGCCACTTCCTATAACTTTAGATACAAAAAAATTTATATGAAGTTTATCTAACATTTCAGGTAATATTTGTCCTGGACGGAAATTTTTATCACTTGCTGGATTTTCTAATACCTTTAATTTTAGCACATTGTCTTTTTTTACTTCGTAAATATGAATATATTTTGCAGTAACTATTGGATTTTCAATTTTATCTTTATTATCGCTAAGAGTAGCTACTCTAAAAGATTTTTTTTCATCTAGCACCTCTAAATTTGCTCCTGTAATTAGCATTAAAGCAACTTTTTCTCTTGCATTTTTAATAATTTTGGCAAAAGTAGCTCTTGAAATACCCATGGCTTTTGCAGCATCAGCTTGATAAAGATTTTTTAAATCCATTAAATAAATTGCTTCAATCTCTTCATGCAAAAGTTCTATTTTGTTACTGTTTTTACACTCAGAGTAAAATGCTTTACAAAGTGGTTTAAATTTGAGTTCTCTTTTTAACTTATCTCTTCCCATAAAAAAATTATAGCATAAATTTAGAAAAATACTTGACATATGTTATAAAAAGTGTTATTATTTCTGACATATGCTAAAAATAATTAAAAATTTAATATATAAGGAGTTATAAAATGAAAATTGCAGTTCCTGTTAAAATGAATAAAAAAGATAGTGCAGTAGCGCCACTTTTTGGTAAAGCTAAATGGTTTGCACTAATTGATGGTGAAAATATAGATATTTTGCCAAATGAAGTAGGGCATGGAGTAGCTGTGATAGATTGGCTAAGAAAGCTTGGAGTAGATACTTTGATTATTCAAGAGATGGGAGTTAGTCCATATAATAAAATAGTGGAATATGGAGATATGAAAATTTATCATGCAGGTTTTGAGAGAATTACTCTATCAGAGCTTTTAAAAGAGTTTAAAGAAGGTAAATTAGCCTATTTAGATGAAAAAAAAATGCAAGAGATAATCGCACATCATGAAAAAAAGCATCCTCATAAGCACTAAGTGTTATCTAAGTAACATTTAAAAATTCTACTAAGTGATAGAATTGTAGCTAAAGATATATTGAATGTATTTTGGAGTTAAGTGTTGTAGAAAAAAGTTTGATTTATAAAATTGCACTTTGCTCCAATAAAAAAAGGATATAAATGAACACAATAAAAAAGGTTGCAAATTTTTACATTGATGGCTTTAAATCTATGAAGCTTGGTAAGAAGCTGTGGGCTATTGTTGCTATAAAAATATTTGTGTTATTTGTTATTATTAAGCTGCTTTTTTTCCCTAATATTTTACAAGAGCAGTTTAAGAGTGATAAAGCAAGAAGTAATTATATTTTAGAACAATTAACAGGAGAATAAAAATGGAACATTTAAGTTTAGTTGACTGGTCAAGAGCGCAGTTTGCTTTAACTGCACTTTACCATTGGATATTTGTGCCACTTACTCTTGGACTTACATTTATTGTTGCAATTATGGAAACAATTTATGTAAAAACAGGTGATGAGTGGTGGAAAAAGACTACAAAATTTTGGATGACACTTTTGGCAATTAACTTTGCTATTGGTTTAGCAACAGGAATTATTATGGAGTTTGAGTTTGGAACCAACTGGTCAAACTACTCTTGGATTGTAGGTGATATTTTTGGCGCACCTTTAGCAATTGAGGGGATTATGGCATTTTTTATGGAATCAACCTTCTTTGCTGTAATGTTTTTTGGATGGGATAAGGTAAGCAAAAGATTTCACTTAATTTCAACATGGCTTGTAGCTATTGGTTCAAATCTCTCTGCTCTTTGGATACTTGTGGCAAATGGCTGGATGCAACACCCAGTTGGAATGCACTTTAATCCAGATACTGCAAGAAATGAGATGACAAACTTTTGGGATCTATTATTTAATCCAAACGCTTACACTAAGTTTTTGCATACAATTAGTAGTGGTTATGTTTTGGCATCACTGTTTGTAATTTCTGTTAGTGCATGGTATCTTTTAAAGGGGCGTGAAATTAAGTTTGCAAGACGCTCAATTATGGTAGCAGCAAGTTTTGGGCTTATTGTTTCGCTTTTTAACTTAACAACAGGTGATGATGCAGCACGCCAAAATGCACTTAATCAACCAGTAAAATTAGCTGCAATGGAGGGGCTTTATAATGGTAAAAATGGAGCTGAACTTGTAGCATTTGGAATACTTAACCCTAAAAAGAGTGTAGATAATAATCAAAAAGAGTTTTTATTTAAGTTACCTATTCCATATGGATTATCTGTGCTAAGTTACCATAAGGTAAATGCTTTTGTTCCAGGGCTTAAAGAGCTTGTTTATGGAGATAAAGCACATAATATTATGAGTGCAAAAGAGAAGATTCAAAAAGGAAAAATCGCCGTAGCTGCACTAAAAGAGTATAAAGAGGCAAAAGCAAAAGGCGATAAAGAGAAAGCAAAAGAGGCGTTGGCAAAATTTGAAGCAAATAGCAAATATTTAGGATATGGATACCTCAAAAAGCCAACAGATGTTGTGCCACCAGTTGCAACAACATTTTATGCATTTCATACAATGGTAGGGCTTGGATTTTGGTTTATTATTCTCTTTATCATAAGCCTTTATTATGTAATGATTAATGAGTTACACAGTAAAAAATGGCTTTTACGCTTAGCTGTGCTTTCACTGCCACTTGGATATATTGCACAAGAGGCTGGATGGATTACCGCAGAAGTAGGGCGTCAACCGTGGGCAATTCAAGATATGTTGCCAGTTGGTATGGCAACATCAAATATTCAAAGTAGCTCGGTAATGTTAACTTTCTGGCTATTTGCAATTATCTTTACAGCACTTTTAATAGCAGAGGTAAAGATTATGACAACACAAATAAAAATTGGTCCAAAGGAGGCTTGAGATGTTTGAAAAATTAAGCTATTTGCAACTTCAAGAGTATTGGTGGTTTTTAGTTGGGCTTCTTGGAGCTTTGTTTGTTTTTATGACCTTTGTTCAAGGTGGGCAAACTCTACTTCATCGCCTTGCAAAAAACGAAGCTCAAAGAG
>JAMONW010000106.1 GCA_027066355.1 Campylobacteraceae bacterium | reverse complement strand
GTATTATATGCAAATTCGCCTTTATTGTCAAGGGTTTTTGCCCTCTTTTTACAAATTATTGTAAAGTTTTTACTTCTGGTGGCAAATATGACGGTTTTTCGGGTATTAATACTCTCTACTAAATATTATATCTGCACTCTTTTTTTGTTCACCAACTTCTATTACAGAGTGAATAGATTTAGTTATATCTATTCTTGCTTTAATTGAAGGTTTTTGTGAATCTTGATTATAATAAATAATAACCTTATCATTAATAGCTTTACCGATACTAAATCCATTCTCTTTAATTGATAATTTATCTATTTTTAAACCAATAGAACCAAAAAAAGATTTAGCTAATACACCTCCTACTAAATTTAGCATAGAGTTTTGAGAATGACTACCTGCAGCTGATGTATCGTTAAAGAGTAAATATGCTAGTATCTGCTCCTTAGTTAAAGGAGGATTTGAACTAAAAAAAATAATTGGTCTGCTTGATGTCCCTGTTACATTTACATAAACATCATACTCCATACCTTTATAATGCATTAATATATTTAAGTATGCAACTGAACTTTTACCTCTAAAGGTTATTTTTCCTCGTTTTACATAGAATTTTTTATCTTTAAAAATATAGTAGCTTTTATTGCTTAGCATAACACTTCCACGCATTTTTGTAAAATTATTAAAATTTTTATTTATCTTAAGTTTTGGATATACTATAAAATGACTACCATTTTGTGCATATAATACTCCTTTTTGGGACTTTACTTTAATGTTTAAATTTATATTTTTTACATAAAATGTTGATTTTTTTTCTGCTTGTCGTTGCAAAATGATTATATCATCACTTTGTGCTGCATTTCTATTTTCTAAATTCTTTTTAATAGTTGCATTAATTAAATCAACTAATCCTGCTATTTTATAGTGATTTTTGTTAATATTTATATCTAAATTCAAATTTGTATTTATACTATAATCACTATTATTAAATTTAAAACTATTAGCTTTTAATTTTAACTTTCCACTACTATTTTTTATATTATAAACTCCTTTAACTACTGCCTTATTATTTATATAAAAGCTTTCTATATTAATAAGGTTATTCTTTAAATTAAATATAGATTTATTATCTGCATAAAATTTAAAACCATTAATGTTTACTCTATATCTATTGATTTCTAATCTTTCTTTTTTTACAGAGCCTTCTATATTGATATCTTTAATTATAGTTTTGCTTTTTTTATTTGTAATTTCTAACTTATTTGAGTATAACAAATAATTAAAATCTTTAAAATTTGTATTTAACTCTACATTTAATGCACCTTGCACATTTGGAGTTGAGTTTAATTTATATATTTTATTTATCTCTTTTAAACTTTTTGAAATAGAATTACTTTTTACTTTTATAAAAATATTACTACTATCTCCTCTAGCTTTTGCACTTAAACTACTAGATATTAACTCTGCATTAATATTACCACTATTTGGTTCATAAATAATATTAGAATGTAAAAGATTATTTTTTAGATTTATAGTTAATTTTTTCTTATACTCTAAATTTAATTTTGTTGGGAATATTACTTTTTTATTTATATCTTTTGGAAAAATTCTTGAATTTAAAACCACTCCATTAAATATTAAATTTTTATTATATTCCCAATTACCTTTCGCATCAATGAGTGTAGATTTTAAGAAAATTTTACCATTTAAAGGAAAAGTATTTTCAAACTTTATTGGAGCAGTTACTAATAATTTAGAGATAGTTGCATCTTTTAAATTAAGAGCTTTAGATAAATCTATATTTTTAATATTCTTAAATTCCAAAACTCCTTGTTTATACTTTTTAGCATATAGTTTTGCTTCTAAATAATCTGTCGTTGCTTTTAAGTCTATTCCATCAGAATTTCCACTATATTTTAAGGATAAAT
Source organism: Campylobacteraceae bacterium (assembly GCA_027066355.1). Classification (GTDB taxonomy): domain Bacteria; phylum Campylobacterota; class Campylobacteria; order Campylobacterales; family Sulfurovaceae; genus JAADEQ01. The sequence continues at coordinate 7,998 of JAMONW010000106.1, read as the reverse complement.
TATTTAAAATTTCAGCAAACTCTTTACTGATTTTTGGTAACTCTTTTGGCTTTAAATTGCCACTATAGCTTAATTTATTCTCTTTATATATAAGCGTATTTTTAATTTTTGACAGAGGTAAAAAAACACTTTTAATATTAGCATCAATATTCCAATTTAATTCATTACTACTATAATTATAATATAATTTATTAGTAGATTTTTCTATATCTACACCATCAATAACAGTTAAAATATCATTGCCTTTTAAAGAAGCATTTAACTCTAAATCTTTAAATCCAAAACGACCACTAACATTTATAGGTTCTATATTTTTACTTTTTAATGGTAAAGAGAACTCTTTAGTTAAGTTTTTATTAATTTTAGCAAAACCCTTGGCATAGAAATTATTATTTTTTATACTCCCATTTAACTCTGCAACTCCCCAATTAGAGTTGTTTTTTATACTCAAAAAACCACTTTTTAACATATTATTATCTATATTAAAAAGAGTATTTTTTGCTTTTATTGAACCATTAGTTATTTTGTAAGGTAAAAAAGATAAATTTTTAAACTCTATATTTGCATCTTTTAAAAAAATATTATTTGGTAAAATAGTGTCTATTTTAAAAGAACTACTATTGCTATTGTTATTATCTAAAGAATCAATAAAAGATATAATCTTGTTTACATTACTACTTTTTATACTAAGTTTATCTATATTTATATCTCTTTTGACAGAGCCTTTTAATTGAATATTAGCTAATGATGTTTTTGCATTTATATTTAAGTTACTTAATGTTAGTTTACTTTTATTAAAATCATAATTAAACTTTTTACTATTTAGAGTAATATTTTTTATTCTATTATCTTTAAAATTAAAATTCTTCACCAAAAGAGATATATTATTAACTGTAAGATTTTTTAATGGTATAAAACTTAATAACTCAAAGCTACTACTATTATTTTTAATTTTTTTATTAGAAAAACTATCTATAAATTTAACTAAAGAGTTTGCATTTAAAAGAGCTAGTTCAATATTTGTTATTACTAAATTTTGATTTTTTAAAATAAGTTTAGTATCAAAATCGCTAATATCAGTTTTTAAATTTAATGCGATATATAGCTCTTTTAACTTTTTATTCATTATATCAATTTTCAAATTTTGACCATTTAACTTTGCTTTTGTTATATTTATATTTTTATACTTAAAAGGTTTTAGTGATGCATATAACTTATTTATATTTATAATATTTGGTAAAAATAGTATATTGCTATTATTATTTTCACTCTTAGTATTGTTATTGTCAAAGCTATTAATAAATTTTGCAACTTTTTGAATGTCTAAACTTTCTAAATATATTTTATCTATATTTAAAATTTTATTTTTATATCTGCCATCAAATTCAAATATACCAAGATTTGTATTGTAATAGTAGTGATTTTTTGCTAAATATATTTTGCCATTTATGTAAGTAAACTCTTTTATTTTTAATATATTCTTTTTTACCACTAAATTCTCTAGCTTAAATGGCTTAAAGGTTAAATATATATTTTTAAACTCAAAATTTAAACCTATTGTGCTTTTTGAAGAACCTTTACTGCTATTAGACTCTTTTTTAAAGTCATCAATTATTAGCTTTAATGTTTCTTTATTTACATTTTTTAATTTTAATCTATTAATAGCTACTCTCTTTAAAAAAAGCTTTAATGGATTAAACTTTAACTCTACAACCGAAGCTAAATCTTTATCTTTATAACTTAAATCTTTAACTATAAAACCCTTATCTAAAGTGCCTTTAACACTTTTATAGTTAAAGTTATACTCATTTACAATTGGTGCTATATATTTATTAAAAAAATATTCTGTTGTTGAAAAATATAGCAACCCAATAAGTAAAGATAAAAAAATTATAAGAGTAATCAAAAATTTTCTCAAAATGATTGTCCTAACATTATTGAAATTGAATTCTCTTTAAATTTATGAATATTCCATCCAAAATCTATCTTAATTGGTCCTATTGGAGTTTTGTATCTCAACCCTACTCCAAGAGTATCCAATCTTTTTCCTTTAAAACTTAAAACACTTTGACTAATTTTAGTTGTATCAAAAAATATTGCACCATATAGTTCCTTATACAACTTATAATTTGCCTCTAATTGAAAATTTAACATACTTTTACCACCAAGCTTTCTATATGATTTACTTGATGTAACAACACCAACTTCACCTTTAGAGTAAGCTCTGTTATTAAATGAACCACCTCCATAAAATAATTTACTAGCAGGTAATTTACCACTAAATTTTTTTATTAAGCCAACTCTTCCTACTGCACTTAAGGTTAAATCATCAAATGATTTAATAGCTCTTCCCTCTAGTAAATATTTAAAATATTGAACTGCTCCACTTTGAGAACTTGATAATCCATACTCCCAATATGTTTTAATATAATACCCATTCTTAGGATCAAGTTTTGAATCTCTTGCATCATAAATTGCCTCTACAAATGGATATATCATATTAAAAGTTCCACCAATTATTGAATCTGATTTCTCTTTTAAACGAATATGTAAATTCTCAATACCTACTCCACTCTTTACACTCCATCTTTTATAATCTAATTGAAAATAACTCTTTAAATAAAAACTATGCCTATTAAAACCATCTTCTTTTTCATTAATAGCACCTACTGTTAGGTAATAGTCTAAAAATTTACCTTTGTAAGTTATAAATGCAGGTATAAACAGTGTGCTTTTAATATCTTGTATTCTTTTTGAAACTTGAGTAGAAACTGAAATTTTTGTAGCATTTTTAAATATATCCCTATTCTCCCAATACCCTTTAAACCTACTACCAATATCACTATCATGTCCTATTGCGATTTCATATCTTTTTAATTTTTCTCTCTTATCTAATGAAATTTTAGTATCAACTACTGAACTATTTTTATCTAAATTATAGACAATATTTATATTTGCAAAAACATTTAACTTATTTAGCGCCAAATATGACTCTTCAATATCTTTTGTGCTAAATATATCTCCTTTTTTATATTTTATTCTTGAAAATATTACATCATCTTTTATACCCTTTACTTTTTTTGCTAAAGTTATTTTTCCAAATTTACAAATATTGTTTTTTCTTAAAAAATAGTTTAAATTTGCTCTATAATTTTTCAAATCTACATATGCTTTAGCATCTAATTTATATTGACAATAGCCATTTTGCATTAACATCTTTATAATATTATCTTTAATATTTAAAAATTTTTTAGAAGAAAATACATCACCTTTTTTAAATTTTATTAATTTATCTATTTTTATATCACTATCTATTTTAATTGAATTTACCCTAACTGGTTTACCTTCGTTTATATTTAGAGTTACAATATCCCTATTTTTATCAATATTTAACTTATAATTAAAATACCCCATACTCTCCATATAGCTTTTTATTGAATCTTTAGCAACTCTTAAAAAATCTGAATTTATTATATACTTTTTGTTTAAAAACCCCTCTTCTTTTGCTCCTATTGCTTTTGCAATACTAGTTTTATCTATATTCTTTAAGCCTACAATATCTAACTTATAACTCTTAGTTGAATTACTATCACTATTTGCATAAATTGAAACTGTAAATATTAATATTAATAAATATTTCATAGATATTTTATCCAATTTTTATTATCCTTTTTGTTGCCCATTTTGCTAAATCTAAATCATGTGTAATTAAAATTATAGCTAAATTATCAAGCAAAGATAGTAAAAGTTTCATAGTTTCAAGTTGCACAACATTATCTAATGCACTTGTTGGTTCATCGCACAATAAAAGCTCTGGCTTCATTAACAACGCCCTTAAAATAGAGCATCTTTGCAGCTGCCCTCCTGATAGTTCATGTGGCAGGGAATTTAAGTTATCTTCACTTAAAGATAGTTTAGCTAAATATTTACTATAATTACTATCAACTGCTACATCTAATATTTGATTTATAATTTTATAAGATGGGTGAAAAGAGCTATATGGATCTTGAAAAATCCAAGCAATTTTGCCACACGTAATCTCTCCACTAAGAGGCTTTAAATTGTTTGCAATTAACTCAAGAAGTGTAGATTTACCAGAACCACTATTGCCTATTATTGCAACCAATTCTCCCTTTTTAAGAGTTAAATTAAAATTTGAGTATAAAAGTTTATCCTTACTATACCCAAAACTCAAATTAGTTATTTTTAAAAGCTCTTGTTTCATTATTCTCTTATCTGTCCTGTTCCATAAATTTTAAATTTATAAGTTGTTAGCTCATTTACACCCATTGGACCTCTTGCATGTAGTTTATTGGTTGAAATTCCAACTTCTGCACCAAATCCAAATTTACCACCATCAGTAAAACGAGTTGAAGCATTCACATAAACTGTTGCAGCATCTACTCTATTTAAAAAATCCTCTGCTAATGTATAATTTTGAGTAACTATTGCCTCTGAATGCCCTGAACCATACTTTCCAATATGCTCAATTGCTTCATCTAAGCCATCAACTAATTTTATACTTAAAATATTTGCTAAATATTCTGTATCGAAATCTTCTTGCGTTGCCTCTTTTGCATCTATTATCTCTTTTGCACTTGCATCGACTCTAAGCTCAGTGTGATACTTATCAAAAGCATCTTTTAGTTTTGGTAAAATAGTAGGAGCTAACTCTTTATCCACAAGCAGAGTTTCCATTGCATTGCAAACTCCTGGGCGTTGGCACTTTGCATTAACTGCAATATTTATTGCCATCTCAATATCTGCACTTTTTTCAATATATGTATGGCAAAGCCCCTTATCGTGTTTAACAACTGGCACTGTTGCATTTGCACTTACATATTTAATTAAGCCTTCACCACCTCTTGGAACAATTAAATCCACATATTTATCTTGTTTTATTAAATAATCAACCCCTGCTCTACTACTATCTGGCAAAAGAGAAATTATCTCTTTTGGTAAATTATTTGCTTCTAAAACATCTTGAAGCACCTTTGCAATTGCCTTGTTTGAGTATTCAGCCTCTTTGCCACCCTTTAGTATTGCTACATTTCCACTCTTAAAACAAAGCGCTCCAACATCTGCTGTTACATTTGGACGAGATTCATAAATAACCCCAATAACACCAATAGGCACACTCACCTTTTCTATGCGTATATTATCTTCAGTCCACCAACCATCAAGCACTCTTCCAACTGGTTCTCTCAAAGAGGCTATCTCTTTTAAAGATTTAGCCATAGCCTCTACCCTACTCTTATCTAAAAGCAATCTATCTACCATTGCCGAACTTAAATTATTCTCTTTTGCATACTCTATATCTTTACTATTTTGCTCTATAATATAATCACTTTGTTTAATTAAAGCATTTGCCATCTGTTCTAATACTTCTCTTTTTTTAGCACTTTGTAATGTTCCAATAACTGCACTACTTCTTTTTGCTTCTTGTAAAAACTGTTCCATTACTTCTCCTGTTCATCCTCTTTTGTTTTGAATATTTTACCCAAAATTGTATTATTACTTTGCCCTGTTGTATTATCTTCTAGTGTATAATTATCATCTACTACAATTTCAGGAATATTATCGTTAGTAGCATTATTATCACTATCTTCTAATTCTTTATCTTTATTATTGCTATTTACTATTTTAATATATTTATATATTGCTTCAACCTCTTTATTTGTTAAGTAGAATTTTGGCATAATTTTTCCACCTCTACTAACTCTATGTCTAAAAGTTTTTAAATTCAAATTTCGAATATCTGGACCATAAAACTTTTGAATATTGCCTTTAGCATCAATAAAAGAAGCAATAAAAGCCCCCTCCCCCAAATCGCCATGACAACTTGCACAACTTACACCTCTTGGGTCTTTATAAAGCATTTGACCATACTCAAATTCAGATATAAAATCTTCACTAAATAGTAAAATTGGTAAAATTAATACAAAAAGTAAAACTCTCAATTGTTCCACCTAATCTTTTTTTGGATATAATACCCAAATTCTTTAAATATAAGGGTTATTATGACACTAATTGATGGAAAAAAATTATCAAAAAAGATAGAAGCAAATATCAAAACAGAAGTAGAAGAGCTTAAGGCTAATGGCGTTGTGCCAGGACTTGCAGTAATTTTAGTTGGTGATGACCCAGCAAGTCATACCTATGTAAGCATGAAAGAGAAATCTTGTAAAAATGTTGGGTTTTACTCTATTGTGCATAAAATGCCTGATACTATTAGTCAACAAGAGATAATTGAAACAATTGAGATGATGAACAACAACCCAAGAATTGATGGTATTTTAGTGCAACTACCACTACCTAAACATATAGATACTACAAAAATTTTAGAAGTTATTGACCCTGCAAAAGATGTTGATGGCTTTCATCCTTACAATATGGGTAGAATTGTAGAAAACCTAGATGCTTTTGCTCCTTGCACACCTGTTGGAGTAATGGAGATGTTTAAAGAGTATAATATTGAGCTTGAGGGCAAAGATGTATGTGTTGTAGGTGCAAGTAATATTGTAGGAAAACCTATGGCTGCACTGCTTTTAAATGCAAATGCAACAGTAACTGTAACTCACATTTACACAAAAGATTTAAGCTCTCATACTAAAAAAGCAGATATTATAATAGTTGGTGTTGGTGTGCCAGGTTTAATTAAAGCCAATATGGTAAAAGAGGGTGCAATTGTTATAGATATTGGTATAAATCGCTTAGAGAGTGGTAAATTAGTTGGTGATGTAGATTTTGAAAATGTAGCCTCTAAATGTAGCTATATTACACCTGTTCCTGGAGGTGTTGGACCAATGACAATAGCAATGCTTTTACAAAATACACTAAAAGCAGCAAAAGGTAGAACAAAGTGAAAAACTTTTTATATAAGCTATACAATTTTTCAACAAGTTGGACTGGCACAATAATAATAGTTCTGTTGGTTATATTTTTTGGTGTGCAATCTTTTGTAATACCAAGTGGTTCAATGAAGCGCACTCTACTAATTGGAGATTTTCTATTTGCTAAAAAGTTTAGCTATGGAATCTCTACTCCAGAACTTCCACTTGTTGGCATAAAAATATTACCAGATTTTAATGGAAATGGACACTTAATAGAGGGAAATAGACCAAAAAGAGAAGATATAGTAATTTTTTATGTTCCTACAAACAAAAAGCAGCATTTTGTAAAAAGATGTGTAGCAGTTGGTGGTGATGAAATTTTATATTATGATAAACATCTACTAATTCATTTCCATGAGGGAGATGAGTATATCAAAAAAAATTACCCAGCCAAAAAAATAAAAAAAGCTATGGGTAAACTTTGGGTTGACAACCCATATAAAGATAAATATCCAGGTATTCAATATAAACCTGAGTATAATGGAAATAGCTTTATGTTAATGCAATTTAATAGTAATAAAATAGATATGAAACCAGTATATGTAGAAGATTTAGATGCTCCAGTAAGTAATTATGGTATAAGACCAATAAATGCATTCTATAAAAAGGTATCACCTGATCACTTCTATATGATAGGTGATAACAGAGATAACTCTGATGATAGCCGTTTTTGGGGTGAAGTGCCATACTCTTTAATAATAGGTAAACCTTGGTTTACATACTTTAGTATAGAGTATAGAAGTTATGAACGCGTTGCAAAAGGTATTGGTGGTGGACGCGATTGGCAAACACTTAAAAAAGTATGTAAAGATACACCACTTTTATCTAAAGAGTGCGAAAAAAAATGGAATAAATATCGTTTTACTATTAGGTGGGATAGAATGTTTAGAAATATTGATACTATGCAATACGAGCAGCCAAGATGAGTAGTATAGAAATAATTAAAATCATAGCATCTATAATTGCCTTAGCAGTTGCAATTATAGGACACGAAATAATGCATGGATGGGTAGCTTATAAATATGGTGATAATACTGCAAAAAACCAAGGTAGATTAAGTATAAATCCTATTGTTCATATTGACCCAGTTGGAACAATTTTAATA
>JAMONW010000105.1 GCA_027066355.1 Campylobacteraceae bacterium | reverse complement strand
ATATATAGTTAATTTACAATGCCTCTATAAACATCACTATCACAGACCCAGCCATTATTAAATATGCTAAAATCTTAACAAAAATAGATATAGCACCATAATATTTTAAAACTCCTATTGCACTTAGTATATAGTAAAAATCATGATACCCCTCTTGCCCCAAAAAGCTTCTATTTGCAGGAACTACTGCTCCCATATTGCAAGTAGAGATATACCAAGCAGTATAACTCAAAGAAAATCCAAAGAAAAACACTCCAATCAAAAAGCCAAATCTATTACCCTTATATTTATAATACAAAGCTACACCAAGTGGGAACAAAAGCTGAAAAAGAGTTCCATTTAACACTGTTATAAACTTTGGACAAGAGAGTATATAACAAACTCCATGCCCAGCTTCATGCACAATCCCAAGAGTTTGATTAAAGATAAAAAAGTATAAATTAAATATACTATTTAAAATAGAGTGTGAAGTTGTATTATGCTCTAAATATGGCTCATACCTAGGCATAGATATCAAAAAAATTGCAAATAAAACAAATAAAATTATTTTTGAATTTTTCGAAAACTCAACTCTACTACTCAAAATACCTACCCACAATTCACTACTTACCAATCACCAAAGCACATTCAAACAAAACAAAATAAATACCAATATTCTCCATTATCAATTATCAATTATCAATTATCAATTATCAATTATCAATCCCTCCCAAATTTCTCTAAAGCTTCTTTTGGCAAACTTTGGTGCTTTGCGCCCTTTTCCCCAAGCATTTTTATAAAAGCTATATGGCATATATTTTGCTAATTTAATACTAAGCTGATAGAGCTTTGGGTTGCTTAAAATTTTATATGCGAATTTATAAAATTTATCTTTGCTCTCTTTTACAACAGCTTTATATTCACCTCTATAAGCCAAAAGTTGCTCATGCAAATTTATTTTAACTGGGCAAACATTTGTGCAACTACCACACAAAGTTGAAGCAAAAACATCTTTACCATACTTTACCACATCTCTACTAGCACCCAAATTTGCCCCAATTGGACCTGGAATTACATAAGAATACTCATGCCCTCCAACTCTTCTAAATACTGGGCAACTATTCATACAAGCCCCACATCTAATACACTTTAAAGCCTCCTCAAACTTCTCCTGCCCAAGCAAATTGCTTCTGCCATTATCTACAATTATTAAGTGTATCTCTTTGCCTTTACTTGGGCGTTTAAAGTGTGATGTATAAGTTGTAATTGCCTGTCCTGTAGCACTTCTTGCTAAGAGCCTTGTAAATACTCCTAAATGCTCTAGTTTTGGAATTAACTTCTCTATTCCCATAGATGCAATATGTGTTTGACAAAGTGATGTTGCAATATCTGCATTCCCCTCATTTGTGCAAACAACAAAAGCACCCTCACTCGCAATTGCAAAATTAACTCCAGTAATTGCCACATCAGCGCTTAAAAAATGCTCTCTAAGTTGCCCTCTTGCAACTTGTGTTAAGTAAGTTGGATCACTACTTTGCTCATTAAAAACCCCAGCAACCTCCTCTTTTTTTAAATGAATTGCTGGTAGCACAATGTGTGAAGGTTTTTGCTTATTAAGCTGCACTATTCTCTCACCCAAATCGGTATCTACAATCTCATAGCCTCTTTCTTCTAAAAATGGATTTAAGCCACACTCTTCAGTAAGCATAGATTTACTCTTAACAACCTTTTTAGCACCCTTACTCTTTAAAATTTTCTCTACAATTTGGTTATGCTCTTTATCATCAAGCGCCCAATGCACCTTTATTCCATTTGCAATAGCCCTCTTCTCAAACTCTTGCAAATATCTATCTAAATAACTCATAGTATGAGCTTTAATATTAGAAGCAACCTCTCTTAAAGCCTCCCACTCATCAAGGCTTTTAGAGGCACTATCTCGCTTTTGCCTAACAAACCAAAGTGCTTGATTGTGCCAATTTGCATCGCTAAATAGTTTCATCTGCCACTCCTGCCAAAATCTCTACAACATGAAGCATCTTAACACTTTTATCAATTGAAGCTAAATGCATCATACATGAGTTATCATACCCTACTAAATACTCTGCACCACTATCTCTAAAGTGTTGCAATTTATCTTGCCCCATCTTAACTGAAAGCTCATTTTCATTAACACTAAATGTTCCCCCAAATCCACAACACTCATCAGCATTTAACATAGGCAATAGAGTCAAACCATCAACCAAAGAGAGTAATTTTTCTACCTTGTTATTATATGGCAATGCTAACTCACTAGATACCCCAAGCTCCAATTCTCTAAGCCCATGGCAACTTTTGTGCAAAGCAACAGAGTGAGCAAAGCTAACATCTAAACTATCAAGCTTTACCACATCATACAAAAATTCGCATATCTCATATGATTTAGAAGCCATCTCTTCATACTCTTTTGGCTCCAAAAGCTCTTTATAATTTACTCTAACCATAGCAATACAACTTGCACTTGGAGCTACAATATAATCAAAATCTTTAAATATAGAGTAAAATTTGTAGGCTAAATTTTTTGCTTCATCTCTAAAGCCAGAGTTAAAAAAGGGTTGCCCACAACAAGTTTGAGCCTTTGGATACTCCACTTCAAAACCCAAATCTTGCAAAATTTTAAGAGTAGCTAATCCAACTTTAGGGTAAATTGTATCTATAAAGCAAGGAATAAAAAGCGCAATTTTTTTACTCATTAAAAGCCTTTTATATTAGATATAAGCAGTTTTGGCAAGGTTCTTGTGTTTACACTCTCTTTGAGAAAACCTTGCTTCCTTTTATCCCTAAACTTCAACCTTCGCAAGAATTTTTAATTCTCCATTCTCAATTTTCAATTATCAATTACTTCTCTTAGTCCATCTCATTAGGATTAAGTGGTGGACGGTTGTCTTTTGGGGTAACTAACCAAAAGTGTCTAACTTCACTTCTAAAGTTATCTAAAATATGCTTAGCCACTTTAGACTCTGTTGCATTATAATACTCTACAAGTCTCTTTTTAAGGTATAGTTTTGGCTTTTCATTATCATCTATATCTATTCTTCTAATCTCAATCAACTCTGGATTTATCTTATCTACAAAGTTATGCTCTGTATCATAAACAAAAGCAACTCCACCAGTCATTCCAGCACCAAAGTTAATACCAGTTTTACCTAAAATTATAACCTCTCCACCAGTCATATATTCGCAAGGATGATCACCAGTGCCTTCAACTATTGCTACTGCACCAGAATTTCTAACTGCAAATCTCTCACCAACCTCTCCAGCAACAAAGAGCTTACCAGCAGTTGCACCATAAAGACAAGTATTTCCAGCACCAGAACCTTTGCCAGGGCGAACAATTATCTTGCCTCCAGCCATTCCTTTTCCAACATAATCATTTGCTACACCTTTTAAATTCAGCGTAACACCTTTGCTTAAAAATACTCCAAAACTTTGCCCAGAAGTTCCTGTTAAATTAAATACAATACTATCATCTTCTAAGCCCTCATCACCATAATATCTTGCAATTTCGCCACTAATTCTAGCACCAAAACTTCTATTAAGGTTACTAATTTCTGTATTTACTACGCTTTTGTGATTTGGGTTTTTAATTGTATCTCTAACTCTCTCTAAAAGCTCAATCTCATACTCATTCTTATCAAACGGCTCATTTGCTTTTTGCTTAGTATCAACCCCCTCAACTCTATCAAATAGTCTTGAGAAATCAAACTTCTTAGCTAAAGGTATATCTTTTACTGCTAATAAATCATTTCTACCAATAATCTCATCAACACTTCTATAACCCATTGATGCTAAATACTCTCTAACATCTTCAGCTAGGTGCATCATATAGTTAATAATCTTTTGCACAACACCTTTATACTTTGCTCTATACTCATCACTTTGAGTTGTAATACCAACTGGACATTTATTTGTTTGACAACTTCTACAGAATATACATCTAACAGCCATCATAAGGCTTGTTCCAAAGCCGTAATACTCAGCACCAAGAAGTGCTGCTACTACAACATCGCGTCCAGCTTTTATTGCACCATCAGTCTCAAGAGATACAAACTCTCTTAAGTGATTTGCTTTAAGAGCATTATGCCCCTCTATAATTCCAAGCTCCCAAGGATTTCCAGCGTGGCGAATAGATGTAATTGGAGCAGCGCCTGTTCCTCCCTCGCTACCACTAATTACGATATGGTCAGCATAAGCTTTTGCAACACCAGCAGCAATTGTTCCAACACCAATTGTAGAAACTAACTTAACACTAATTTTTGCCTCAGGATTTATCTGCTTCAAATCAAAAATTAGTTGTGCTAAATCTTCAATTGAGTAAATATCATGATGAGGTGGTGGAGAAATTAGCGTTTTTCCAGGAGTTACATGACGCAATTTTGCAATATAAGTTGTAACTTTAAATCCTGGCAACTGCCCACCCTCTCCTGGTTTTGCACCTTGCGCTACTTTAATTTGAATCTCTTGTGCATTTACCAAATACTCTGGCGTTACACCAAAACGCCCACTTGCAATTTGACGAATTTTGCTTCTTTTAATAGTTTTATTTCTCTTTTTATCTTCGCCACCCTCTCCAGAGTTCGATTTTGCCCCAATTGTATTAAGAGCCTCGGCAATATCTTCGTGAGCTTCAGGCGATAATGCCCCAATACTCATAGCCGCTCCAACAAAGCGCTTAACAATTTCACTAGCACTCTCTACCTTGCTAACATCAATTGGCTCTCTATCTGATTTTATCTCTAAAAAATCTCTAATATAAATTGGTTCTCTATTTTCAACCATCTCTTTAAATTTAGCATAGCCCTCTTTATCTTCACTCTCAACTGCTTTTGTAAAGGCTTTTGTAAGAGCTGGGGTATATTCATGAAGCTCTTCATTTTTTCTAAATTTGAATACTCCACCACTAATTTGGCTATCATCTTTAAATGCCTCTTGATGGCGTATATTTAATTTCTCTTCTATATCGCTATAATCAAGCCCACTTAGAGCTACTTTACTACCAATAAAGCACTCATCTACAAGCTCCTTTTTAAGCCCAATAATATCAAATAAAGCAGAGTTTCTATAACTAGCAACTGCTGCAATACCCATCTTAGACATTATTTTTAAAATACCTTTATTTAAAGCAGAGTGAACATTAAACAAGGCATCTTCTTTGCTTATATTGTTGGCTTCTGCATTATCACAAACTGTTTTAAATAGCATATATGGGTAAATTGCCGTTACACCATAAGCTAGGAAAACTGCTGCATCATGAGCGCTTAAAACTTCGCTACTAATTGCAACTATACTTGTTAAATGACGCACATTCTCATCTAAAAGCCTTTTATGCAAACGCCCAATTACCATAGCCATTGGCATAGTTTTTTCACTCTCACTTAAATCTCTATCATCTAAAAAGATTATTCTAACGCCATCTTTAACATCTTGTGCAATATCGCTAGTTAGCTTATCAAGAGATTCTTTTAAATTACTCTTAAATGTAGTGCTATATGTTTTATTTTTATAATAAGACTCATATTTTGGAGAACTCTCATCTCCAAAACAACTAAGCACTTTAAGTTTAGCTTGAGTTAAAATAGGAGAAGTAGCTTTAATTCTTTTTGCATGTTCACTACCCTCATCTAAAATATTGTGCAACTCTCCAAAACCAGTATTTAAACTCATTACAATCTTTTCACGCAAACTATCTATTGGAGGGTTTGTAACTTGCGCAAATTTTTGTCTAAAGAAATCATTAAAACTTCTAAATGGATAGTTGCTAAAACAAGCAAGTGGAGTATCATCTCCCATTGAACCAGTTGGCTCTTTTCCATCAACCATAAGAGGCTTTATAAATAAATTTACTACCTCTTTTGTAATACCAGCATAGCGCTGTTTTTTTGCAAAATTTTCTACATTTATATTATCATCTATCTCATAAGGGTTATCGATATACTCTTGCAAATAGAGCATATTTTTATTTAGCCATTTTGTATATGGATTGCTAGATTTTAAGTAATTATCAATATCATCACTCTTAAGCACCAATCCAAACTTGGTATCAACACCTATCATTTCACCAGATTTCAGTTTACCGCGCTCTACTATTTTTTCTTCATCTAAATTTAAAACACCATACTCACTTGCAATTAAAATGCGATTATCTTTTGTAATTACATATTTTGCTGGTCTAAGCCCATTTCTATCAAGCACAACGCCAATATATCTACCATCAGTTACACTAACTGCTGCTGGTCCATCCCAAGCCTCAAAACGAGTAGAGAAATACTCATAAAATGCTTTTAATTTACTATCAAGTGATGGTGCATTTTGCCAAGGCATTGGAATTAAAGCACGAACTGCCTTAAAGAAATCCATACCGTTTATTATTAAAAACTCTATCATTCTATCAAGTGAACTACTATCACTCTCATCAAATCTAACAATTGGAAGCAATCTATCAAGCTCCTCTTGTGTAAATACGCTAGATTTTAAAGATTCGCTCTTAATTAGAGTATTTATTCTATTTGCTTCAACTGAATTTATCTCGCCATTGTGTGCAATAAATCTAAATGGTTGAGCCAAACGCCACTCTGGCAAAGTGTTTGTTGAAAATCTTTGGTGAAATAGAGCAAATGATATTTCAAAGTTTTTATCTGCTAAATCTGGATAAAAATCTTTAATATAATTTGGCATCAATAGCCCCTTGTAGGCTATCTTTTTGCTAGAGAATGTTGGAATATAGAAGTTTGTATCTTCAATTGCATTCTCTATCTCTTTTCGTGTTAAATATAGTAACTCTTCAAATCTTTTAACTGCAATTATAGAGTTTGGAACAATAAAAGCATGATAAATTTTAGGCAAAGATGCTAAAGCTTGTTCACCTAAAACACTCTTATTTATAGGTACTTCTCTCCAAAGTGCTACTTTTAAATCATTCTTTTCACAATACTCTTGAATAATCTCTTTTTGAGCATCATCAGTTGCAAAAATAACACCAATAGCAAACTCTTCTGGTAAATCAACACCTTCACTCTTAGCAACATTTCTAAAAAATTTTTTTGGCAAAGAGAATAGTAATCCACTACCATCACCACTCTTACCATCAGCAGCAATTGCCCCTCTGTGCATCATACGAGATAGTGCTGTTATAGCATCTTCTACATTTTGGTGTGTAGCTCTGTTATCAATTGAAGCAATTAAACCAAAACCACAGTTATCTTTATATTGAGTATAGAGATTTTGCATATATAAACCCTTGTATAAAAAGTTTCGAGAGTGGAGTAAAATTGTTAAAATATTAGGTTCCCCATAGCCTCCATCATAACAATTTATTAATGTTATGAGTTTAACTCTCAAATGGCTAAGATTATACCCAAATGATGGTTAAAAGCTAATTATAGAGATAAAATGAAAATATATTATATGTTAGTAAAATACTCTTTTTTGTAACATCTCCATACTACCGATTATAAACTATGTTACAAAAAGTAATTACTATTAGTAATTATGAACTTGTGGCAATATATAACCCTATTAAAATATAAAGCAACTAGTAAATTTGATACTTCACACACCCCGGAAACCAGAACTTGTTCCGGTCAGAAATTGCATTTGCAGTGAAGTTCAAACCTTTGGCGCGAACAAGTTCACGCTTCCTCTCTCCGGAAACCGGAACTTGTTCCGGTCGAAAACTTATTGTGCTGTGAAATTCAAACTCTTGGCGCGAACAAGTTCGCGCTTCCAGATACTCTTGAAGATACGATGTTGCATAAAAGTTTAATTTTTCTATCCCTTGGAAACCGGAACTTGTTCCGGTCAAAAAACCTAAAACCTAACATCTAAATCCTAATCACTAAACCCTAAACTACAACTCTTCATCAGCTTTAAATTTGCCCTCTTTAAGCTCTTTTAAAAACTCCTCTATTGAGTATCTCATTCTATATTGTGGTGTCATAATATGTATTAAAATATCACCCAAATCAACTACAATCCAATCATCACTCTCATCTGCACCTAAAATCTTTTCGCCTTGTTCTCTAAAAAAAACTCTTAAGTTATCATAAAGTGCGCTTGTGTGTTTGCCTCCAAGTGAATTTACTAAAACCACTACTTTTGCTATATAATCGCTATCTTCAAGGTTAAAAACCTCTATCTCTTCACCCTTTTTTTCATCTAAAAGTGCTACTATTTTTTCAATTTTACTATTTAACTCTGTATTCATTTATTACCTCATTTTTAATATTTTTATCAATATAATCCAACTTCTTGCCACTTCTAATTTCGCTTGAACTAACATCAATAGATACATTTACAATCCTAAAACTATTAAGTTTGCTTGTATCTAAATGCTCACTACTGCGCGTGGCAACTATCCATGTAATTTTACTATTTAAAGCTTCAAAACTCTTCCACTTTTGAATATTTTTTAAATTATCTGCACCTATAATTATATATTTTATAGGGTAGCTTTTACTCAATTCATTAAATGTTTCTATGGTATAAACTGCTCTTTTTTGCTCTATTTCAAATGAGCTAACTAAAATATTTTTAAAATCAAAGCTCTTTTTAACCCACTTTAAGCGCTTTTTAGGCTCTACACTAAAGCTACTTTTAAAAGGATTTAAGAAAGTTGGCACTACAATAATATAATCTGCAATCTCTAAAGATTTTTTAATTATCTCTTTGTGTCCAAGGTGAGGTGGGTCAAAACTGCCACCAAAAATAGCATAAGTTACATTTTGTTTCATTTTTGCTCACTATTTTATTAACTATAAAGTTATTTTAGTAAAATTATACTAAAAAATTTGGAGTATTTATGCAAACTATAAAAAATATAGATATTGATGGCAAAACTATTTTTATTAGATGCGATTTTAATGTGCCAAAAGATGAATTTGGAAATATTACAGATGATAGAAGAATAAGAGCCGCTCTTCCTACAATTCGCTACTGTATCGATAGAGGTTGCAAAGTTGTCTTAGCTTCTCATTTTGAGCGCCCTACTCCTGGAGTTTTTGATGAAAAATTATCACTTGAAGCTGTTTATAGACGCTTAGATATATTGCTAAAAGTTAAAAATAATCTATATTTTGACGACTCAAAAGCAGGTGCTGTTATAACGCCAAGAGCAAAAGAGCTATTTGACTCTATGAGATGTGGAGATGTTTTACTGCTTGAGAATTTAAGATTTGATGCAGGTGAAACAAGCAATGATGAAGCTTTTGCAAAAGAGCTTAGCCAATTTGGAGAGATTTATATAAATGATGCATTTGGGGCTTGTCATAGAGCTCACGCTTCTATTGATGCAATTACAAAATTTTACACAAGAGATAAAAGAGCAGCTGGTTTTCTACTTGCAAAAGAGGTAACTTTTTTTAGCAAAATATTAAAAGAGCCTATTCGTCCATTTGTTGCAATTGTTGGTGGTAGTAAAGTTTCTGGCAAACTACAAGCACTAGATAAACTACTTGATAGTGTAGATAAGTTAATTATTGGTGGAGGAATGGCATTTACATTCTTAAAGCAGATGGGGTATGAAATTGGTAACTCTTTGGTAGAAAATGACCTCTTAGATGAGGCACAAAGAGTAATGAATAAGGCAAAAAATAAGGGTGTAAAACTCTATTTACCAGTAGATGTAGTTGCTGCTGCTGAATTTAAAGAAAACACTACTATAAAATATCTACCAAGCCAAGAGATTCCAAAAGATTGGATGGGGCTAGATATTGGACCAGCTTCAACAAGGCTCTTTAGAGAAGTTTTAAACGATGCACAAACAATTATCTGGAATGGACCAATGGGTGTTTATGAAATGGATAAATTTGCAAAAGGTTCAACAAAAATGAGCCACTATGTAGCAGAAACACACGCAACTACAATTGTTGGTGGTGGTGATACTGCCGATGTTGTAGCTAGAGCTGGTGATATTGATGAAATGACATTTGTTAGCACTGGTGGAGGGGCTAGTTTAAAACTACTTGAGGGCGAAAAA
>JAMONW010000104.1 GCA_027066355.1 Campylobacteraceae bacterium | reverse complement strand
TTCAGAAAGTATGCATCAGATGGTTATAAATGCCTTCATTGCGCAAAAAAAGCGAGGGCAAAAAGAGTTAAATGGTAATTTAAGTGAAACTGAAATAGATAGATTTTGCATTTTAGGCAATGATGCTAAAGATATTTTACAAAAGGCAATAGAGCGTTTTGGATTATCATATAGAGCAGTTGCAAATATTAAAAAAGTAGCAAGAACAATTGCTGATATAAATGAAAATAGTGATATTTCAAAAGCAGATTTATTAGAAGCCTTAAGTTATCGTAAAAGGGATTAGGTTTTGGTTAGTTGGTTGTTGTAATGTGATTAAGCAATATCAACTAAAACCTAAAAAAGCACACAAATTACTAATTACTAATCACTAATCACAAAAAGCCCTTCTCTTTTTTAATATTTTTTAGTATAATATCGAAAAAGGAGTATTTTATGAAAAAATTTATATTAATTTTACTATTTTCAATATTAACATCTGTTCATATTCAAGCAAAAGAGTTAAATCCTAAAAATATTTTAGAAACATTGCAAAGATTTTATGTAGATTTTAAAGGTGGAGATGAGTTGCTTCAGAAAGCTCAAGGTTACTTGGTTTTTCCAGAAGTTTATAAAGCTGGTTTAGTAGTTGGAGGCTCATATGGAGAGGGCGCACTTGTTCAAAATGGTGCAATAAATAGCTATTATAGAATGTATGGAACATCAGTTGGTATTCAAGCTGGTGCAAGAAAAAACTCTATGATTATTCTATTTTTAACAAAAGAGGCATTAAATAGATTTATAAACAAAGAGGAGTGGAAAGTAGGAGTTGATGGCAGTATTTCTGTGCTACATTGGAGCAAAGGAACAGATTTAAGTTCACTTGATTTGAAAAAGGATACTGTTGCTATTGTATTTAATGATTTAGGTGTTATGTTAAATCTCTCATTAAATGGAACAGTTTTTCAAAAATTGAGATAGATTTGATGGGCTTAATGGGGTTGATTGGTGTAGATAATGAATAAAAAAGTTTTATTATGGTTAGTGTTGATTTTTTTAGTAATAGATGGGGCTTTGCTTGTTTATAAAATTACAAAACCAAGTAAAAAACACCCCACTCCAATACATAAAGAGAAGCCACACTATAAATATAGTGTTTTTTTGACAAGTGATGATGGACCACTAGTTGGTAGTAGATATTTACATCAAATTATAAAAGATTATGAAGTTCCATTTACCCTGTTTTTAGTAGGCAAACCTGTTAATAGTGATAGTAGATTAAAACCATATTTAATAAATTATAAAAATAACTGCTACGCTATGCTTGGAAATCACAGCTACTCTCATGCTAATTTTCACTATAAAAAGTTTTATACAAATCCAAAAGGTGTAGTGCAAGATTTTTTAAAAAATGAGAAAATATTAGATATTAATTTTAGTGTTGCTAGACTTCCGGGTAGAAATGTTTGGGTATTAGATAATAATCATACAAAAGGTGAGCCAAATGCACTAAAAGCTGCAATTTTATTAAATAAAGAGCATAATTATAAAGTGTTTGGCTGGGATTATGAGTTAAGACACAATGGAAAAGGTAAAGTTTTAAAAAGTGTTAAAGAGCATTATAAACGAATTAAAGAGCTTTTAAAAAATGGCAAAACATACACAAAAAATCAAATAGTTATTCTTATGCATGATCAAATGTTTACAAATGACTTAAGCTCAAAAGAGCTAGGAGAGTTAATTTTACTACTGCAAGATGATGAAGAGATAAAGCTAAAAAAGATAGATAAATATAAATTTTAATTTAATTATAAAAGTTGATAACATTTTGCAATTTTTTAGTTAAATTTAGCAAAATAGGAGTATTATTTCACTCATTAGAGTTATCTTTAATTTTTATCTTTATATAAGGCTAACGCAATGTTTAGTTTTAATTCATTTTCTATACTTTTTGTTATATTAATTTTACTTGGGGTTATTCCTAATTTATTTTATACAGCAGGTTATCTACCACATATCAAAAGAAAAAAATATTTTATTGTTAATTATATTGGTTTTATAGCCTCCATGCTAGGGGTAGTATTGGCAAATGAAACTATGGTTTTTCTATTTTTTTGGGAAGTTATGAGTTTAACAAGTTGGCAACTTATACTTACTGAGAACAACAAAGAGAGCTTAGATGCTGGGCGTTTTTACTTTTTTATGACTCACTTTGGATTTGTTTTTGTATTGCTATTTTTTCTACTTCTTTCATCAAATTCACTATTTAGTAATTTTGAACATATAAAAATTGCGATAGAGGGTTTTAAATATCCTACTTTGTTATTTTTTCTTATTGCTTTTGGTTTTTTAAGCAAAGCTGGGGTTGCTCCACTGCATGTTTGGCTTCCTTATGCCCATCCAGCAGCTCCTTCACCTGTATCTGCTCTTATGAGTGGAGTTATGTTGAAGGTAGCTATTTATGCTTTTTTACGATTTTTATTTATGTTTGATAGCTGGGAGCTTGAGTGGGGAATTATTATATTGGCACTTGGGGCGTTGTCTTCATTAATTGGTGTGTTATATGCATTGGCTGAGCATGATATAAAAGCTCTTCTTGCAAACCACTCAGTAGAGAATATTGGAATAATATTAATTGGCATTGGTGTTGGTATGATTTTTACTACACTAAAAATGCCTCTTTTAGCAGCATTTGCATTTATTGCAGCAATTTATCACACATTTAATCATATGAGCTTTAAAAGTTTACTCTTTATGACTGCTGGTAGTGTTTTGCACCAAACTCACACTAAAAATATAGAAAAATATGGTGGATTGATTAAACTTATGCCAATAACTGCTTATCTATTTTTAATTGCTGCAATATCTATATCTGCTTTACCACCAACAAATGGTTTTTTAAGTGAATGGATGATATTTCAAAGTATGTTAAGCACTAGTGGAATTAGTGAAATATCGTTAAAAATATCTTTTCCTTTTGCTATATTTGCTTTGGCACTTACTGGTGGTTTGGCAATTGCTTGTTTTGTAAAAGCTTTTGGTATAACATTTTTGGGATTATACCGAAGCCAAAATGCAAAACATGCTAAAGAGGTAAATATTGCAATGTTAGCAGGAGAGCTTTTGATGGGTGTTGTGGTTATATCACTAATGCTATTTCTACCTTTTATTATAAAAATTATTAATAGTTCTATGCCAATTGCAAACATTTATAATAAAATCTTTCCAAATATGTGGGTAATGCACTCAGTTAGTAATAATGGGGGTGAAGTTTCACCACTAATTTTGCTTTTTGCACTACTTGGAGTTACACTCTTTGTATTACTATTTTTTAATGCTATAAATCCAAAAGTAAGAGTCTATCACACTTGGGCTTGTGGCTACCAAACAGGGGCAAAAAGCCAATATACTGCAACTGGCTTTGCTGGTCCTATTAGACGCTTTTTTAAATGGCTTTACAAACCAAATGTTCATACCCATACACAAAATTTAGCTGGTCATGAAACTAAATTTAGCTCATCTTTTTACGAGGTTCATATTAAGCCTCTATTTGAAGCATCTTTGTATGATGGAACTAAAAAGATTGTAAATTTAATAAGTTATTATGTATATAAGCTCTCTCATTTTGAAGAGTTTAATTATGCCGCATTTATCTTGAATTTAATTATATTAATTTTATTTAGTTTTAGAATTTTTTATCATGAGATAAGCTGGGGTAGCGTATTGTTAGAGGTAGTAGTAATGACAATAATTATTAAAATATTAATTTTTAGGGATAAAAAATGATTGAGTATATTAGTGAATTTTTACTTATATTTTTTATAGCTCCTTTTTTGGTTGGGCTAATTAAGAGTTTTAAGATGTTTATGCTCTATAAAAAGCCTATATCACCAATGCAACCATATAGAGATTTTTCTAAATTGCTTAAAAAAGAGTTAATTTACTCTAAAGAGAGTTCCAGTATTTCAAGATGGGCAGTATTTGGGGTATTGGTGCCAATTATTACTGTAATATTTATTTTACCACCAATTACTAGCAGTAGCTTTTATATCTCTTTTATGGATGCTTTTACGATTACTGGATTGCTATCATTATCTACATTTTTTCTTATGCTTTTGGGGCTAGATTCTGCAAGTAGTTTTGGAGGATTGGGAAGTAGCCGAGAAGCATTTATTGCTGCATTAGTAGAACCAGCAATGATTTTAACTATATTTAGTGTTTCTTTAATTGGGCAAAATATTGGTATTGCAAAAGCTTCTATAAACCTTGCAAATAACTTTCCTTTGCAACATGCAGCTAGTTATATATTGGCAAGTATAAGTTTTTTTATTTTACTTATTGCAGAAAATGGAAGATTACCAGTAGATAACCCCGAAACCCATCTTGAGCTAACAATGGTTCATGAAGCAATGATATTAGATATAACAGGGGCAAACTTAGCATTAATAGAGATGGCAGGGGCTATTAAGTTTACTATATTTGCAACACTTTTTGCAACACTTTTTATACCTTTTGGCTCACATATGGTTTGGTATTTGGCATTTGCAATTTTTATATTAAAATTAATAGCAATATCAATAGTTGTTGCACTAATAGAGATAAATGGTGCAAAATTGCGCCTATTTAAGGTGCCAAATTTACTTGGTATTGCGATAGTTTTTGCTTTTTTATCGTTAGTAACATTTTATATAGTGGGGGCATAAAGTGATAAATATATTAATGGGGCTATTTCTGGCAACACTAATTAGCGAACTCTTTACTACAAGGTTATATAGGTTATTTGCATGGTATGCCATAAACTCTTTAATGCTTGGGCTTATAGCAATTTATAATGGAAATAAGATAGATGATAGTGCTATGATAATTGCTGGTATATTAACACTTATTTTTAAGTTTATTATAATTCCATATATTCTAAAGTATTTTGTAGGGCATTTTGGAATTAATAGAAAAGTAACTCCCAGTGTTCCTATACACTATGCAATTATTTTGGTTCCTCTAATGTTGGTTTTTACATTTTATTTAATTACACCAATAATTAAAAACTTTACATTTACATCAAATTATGTTGCTATTGCAATTAGTGCGCTATTTTTATCACTTGTAATGATTATTGAACATAAAGATATGTTATCTAAGATAATTGGATTTTTATCTATTGAGAATTCACTCTTTTTACTTGGAATTACAGCAACAAATGGTATGCCAATGTTAGTTGAGCTTGGCATATTTTTTGATTTAATGATGTTTATTGTTGTTATTAATTTACTATTCAAATACCAAGGAGAGCAGTAATGGTTTTTATACTTTTACCCCCTGTTATTATCTTTATATTAAGCTTTTTTAAAATTAATAAGTTTTTTATGGCAACTGTTGCTTCTATGGTTTTGATACCCGTAATTTATATTATGTTTAATCCATTTGTTAATAGCTACTTTTATGTAGATAAGTTAAACTCTTATATATTGCTAATTTCATCTATTGTAGGTATTGTAGTTGGACTCTCTGGTATCTCAATGCCACAAAGATTAAAACTATCAGAAAATGCAATTAAGAGATTTTACAGATTTTTTGGGATTTTTTGGCTTGGCGTAAATATATCTATATTATCTAATAATATGGGACTATATTGGATAGGTTTAGAGTTTGCTACACTCTCAACTGTATATATGATAAAGGTAAAAAATTCACCTTTTGCAAATAGAGAAGCTTGGAAATATTTAATTGTAGGAGCTATTGCAATTTCGCTTATTTTATTTGGAATTATACTTATGTATGCCTCTGCTAAGCCAGTTTTGGGCGAGAAGGCTATGGATTTTTACTCTCTTGTAACAAATGCAAAGCAAATTAATGGCTACTTATTTGAGATAGGATTTTTAATTGCAGTTACTGGTATGTTTATAAAGATGGGGTTTTTTCCTATGAATTTATGGTTAAGTGATATTGAACGCTCAGCTATATATCCTGTAGGAGCGCTATTTAGTGGTGTTTTAGAGAGTGCAATAATTTTGGGATTTTTTAGATTAAGCCAAATTGAAATGGCAATAAATTATACTCATTTAATTGCATTTGTCTATATTTATGCTATTTTTACACTTTTTATGGTTAGTTTTTTAATTTATCGTTCAAAAGATTTTATAAGATTATTTTCACTCTCTGGAATAGAGCATATGACACTCATTGCCCTATTTTGGGTAAGTGGTGGATATTTTGCTGCTCTTTTACACTTTGGCGCACATGCTCTCTTTAAACCAGCACTATTTTTAAGTGTGGGAAT
The DNA here is from genome assembly GCA_027066355.1 of Campylobacteraceae bacterium. Classification (GTDB taxonomy): domain Bacteria; phylum Campylobacterota; class Campylobacteria; order Campylobacterales; family Sulfurovaceae; genus JAADEQ01. The sequence continues at coordinate 3,767 of JAMONW010000104.1, read as the reverse complement.
TTTAGAGCAAAAGAGAAAATATATGTTTAAAGGAGCGCTAAGTGGTTTTAAAAAGCCAATAATTCCAATTATTATATCTTTGCTTCTTTTGGGTGTAATATCTCTGCCACCTTCACCAATGTTTTTTAGCGAAATTTATGGATTTAAAGCTATGATTGATATATCTAAACATATGAACTATTTTTTAACAATGATTTTTGCAGTATTTATAATTTTGCTACTAATTAGTCTGATTTTTTATAAATTTGTTACTGTATATCAAGAGGGATTATATGAAGAGAAAGATGCTAAAAAAATTGTTTACAAAAGTGAAATAATAATACTTGCTATATTTATTATTTCTCTTATTGCACTACTTTTGCCACAAACATTTAGTTATATTGAGGGGATAATGTCATGAGATTAGTAGCAAGATTTGCCAAAGATTTAATTGATAGTTTTGAAGTTATTGATATTTATGATAATGATATAAAAAGATATACTTTAAGTAAAGATAATCCAACTTTAGAAACATTAACAATAAAATATCCAGCTGCACTTTGGATGGAGAAGAAGATAAATGATGAATTTGGCATAATTTTTAAAAATAGTTTTGATACTAGAAACACAATTAAACATGAGTATTTCCCAAAAAATATATATCCAATGCGCAAAAGTTTTAGCAAAAAAGAGATAGAGTTTTGCGATTTTAAAGAGTATAAATATGAAGAGATAGAGGGCGATAGCCTATTTGTTGTGCCAGTTGGTCCAATACATGCTGGTATTATTGAGCCTGGGCATTTTCAGTTTTCACAAGCTGGTGAAGAGATTTTACATTTAGAGGTAAGACACTTTTATAAATATAGAGCAATAGAGAAGATGTGCGAGGGGAAAAAGCCTTTAGATATTTTGCAAATAATCTCAAGAGTAAGTGGAAATGAGTCTATTGCTTATCAAGTTGCATATAGAGATATTTTAGCACAATCTAGTGGCATAGAGATACCAAAAAGCTTAAAACAAAAGTATGCAATTTTACTAGAGTTAGAGCGTATAATACACCACTTGACAGATTTAGGTTTTATACCAAATGATGCAGGTTTTGGCTCTGCCTTAGCCTTTATGAGTGCAGCTAGTGAAGAGGCGAGAAGAGCTATGAAAAAGCTAACTAATCACCGTTTTGGATTTGATACAATAAAGAGTGAGCTAGATTTAGATTATAATATTTTAAATGAGTATTTAAAAAAATTAAAAGATGATTTAATATTTTTTAGAGATTGGATAGAGGATATTCCATCAGTTTGGGATAGATTTGATACAACAGGAGTATTAAGCAAAAAAAATGCTATAAAGTATGGCGCTGTTGGGCTTGTAGCAAGAGCTAGTGGAGTAAAAATTGATTGCAGAGATAACGATTTTTATAAAAGTTTTGGCTATGAGATGCAAGTTGGTAAAAAAGGTGATGTAGGAGAAAGATTTACTCTTAGAATTAAGGAGATATTTAACTCAATAGAGATGATAGAGCGTATGCAAACAGATAGCAGTGAGAGTATTGAGTTAAAAGATTTTAAAGATGGCGAGTATCATAGCTTTATAGAGAGTTCAATTGGAGAGCTATTTATATATTTATCAATAAAAAATGGAGTAGTTGATAGACTATATATCAGGGATCCATCACACATAAATTGGCAACTATTTCATACTACAATATATAAAGATATAATTGCTGATTTTCCACTAATAAATAAGAGTTTTGATTTAAGCTATGCGGGGAATGACTTATGATTAGATATTGGGAAAAAAGATTTAAAAGTGGTATTTTAACAGAAAATATAGAGCTTGATAAAGAGTTTAATGCGATTAAAAAAGAGTTAAAAAAGAGTATTAAAAAAAACTTTGCTGGTAGCTTGGCTATTAGAATGGTAGATAGTGGTAGTTGTAATGCTTGTGAAGCTGAATGCAATGCACTATCTAACCCATATTATGATTTAGAGCGTCTTGGCATTAGCTTTGTGGCAAGTCCAAGACATGCTGATATTATGCTACTTAGTGGTGTTATGACATTTAATATGTATCATCATGCTTGGGATTGCTATGAACAAATGCCTAATCCAAAATGGGTTATTGCCCTTGGTGATTGCGCTAAAAATTTATCTGTTTTTGAAAAAACTTATGCTATTAAAGGTGTAGATTTGCCAATAGATTATACAATAAAGGGGTGTCCTCCATCTCCAAAAGATATTATATTAGGACTATTAGAATTTTTAAGAAGCAAAGAGTAAAAAGCTTTACTCCCCTTTAGAGAACTATTGTTGATTGGTTGCATATTTTTTAGATATAGGAACAAATCTCTCTTCATCTTTGCTGTAGCACAATATCTTGCCACTTTCAATATCATAATACCAACCATGCAGAAATAGTTTTTTCTCATCTACACGCTCTTTAACAGATGGATAAGTTAGCAAATTTTTTAATTGATGAACAACTGAAATTTTTGTAGTATCTTCTTTAATTACATCTAGTGGAGCATTTGGCTCTAATTTTAAAGCCTCTTTTTTTGCTTCTTCGCCAAGTGATAACCATTTTATAGTGTGTATATTTTTTTCTGTAACTTTTACCTCTTTAAACATTGATGATATTGCACCACAATTAGAGTGTCCACAAACTATAATATTTTCAACCTCTAAATGCTCAGTTGCATACTCAATTACAGAAGCTGTAGCATGATAATCAGAATCTGGCTTAAATGGTGGAACAAAATTGCCTATATTTCTTGTTACAAATAGATCTCCTGGCTTAGAGTTGGTAATAATATTTGGAACAACTCTGGAGTCGCTACAACCAATAAAAAGCGTTTTAGGATTTTGCCCATGATGAGCTAAATCATAAAATAGTTTCTCATAATTTCTTAACTCTATATTTTTAAACTCTTTATAACCTTTTATAACTTCTAACATATTATCCCCTTATATTAAGATATGTTATTGTATAAAAATTGACTTAATAACTTAGTAAAATAGATAAAATAATATATTCAAAGCCATAATATGTATTATACATTACACATTCAATATAGAAGAAGTATCCTTCTAGTGGTAAAAACTTTTGAAATAATATAACTATTTAAACTTATAAACTCTTCCATATGGTGATTTTAATGCCAATTCAAACTTATCTTTATCATAAATTCCAAGTAAAAACATTTTTACATATAGTGAATTTAGAGTTTGATTATCTACAATTATCATCTGTTTTAGTGATTTTTTAAAAATAATTGAGTAATTTGAGTTGTTGTTAAATTTAAAAGCATCTAATTTTATATCTCCATTTTTATCTGTTTGAGTAAGAATTAATTTATCAATTGCTAAATCACCATTTTTTTGGTGTAAAATGCCTGTTTTTGTATCAAAATTACCATATCTAAGAGTAAAGATATTATTTTTATAATTATAGATATAACTTGGCATAAATACAACATTTCTTAGTGGTTTACCTGTTGTTAAATCTAAATTTCCAAATTCTACAATAGCTGGGAAAATATTTATACTTTTAATTGGCATATAGAGATAAATATCTCTTGTTTTTGGAGGTAATTTAAAATTTGAATTATCCAATTTCGCCAAAAAATCATTTGGATCTTTTTGGTCTGGTTGGTTATCTTTTAGTATAATATTTATAATTGCTTGATAAGGATCTCCTGCATGATAGTGTTTATCTTGTGGAGTTACAAAGTCATAATCTTTTGGAATTTTATCTAAGTTGGAGCCATCTTTTTTCCAATTTTCATAGCT
>JAMONW010000103.1 GCA_027066355.1 Campylobacteraceae bacterium | reverse complement strand
TAATGAACTTTTTGATACAGAGCTTAAAAAGAGTTTTGCACAAAGCAAATACAACTCTCTTAGCTGGATTTCACCAGTTACACTTGGTTTTGAGCGCAGTTGGAGTAACCAAATAGAGGGTGGTTGGCACCCAAGAAATAGCTACTCTATTGGAATTGAGCAACCAATATTTAAAAGTGGTGGAATATTTTATGGCATAAAGTATGCAAAAAGCAACTACTCTTTGGCAAAAGCCACAACAATTGGACAAAAAGTTAAATTAAATACCCAAGCACATGAGTTAGTTTTGCAAATTAAGCAACTTAAATTATCTATTGCTAAATTAAAGTTGCAAATTAAAAATGCTAAAATTGAGATAAAAAGAGCAAAAGAGCTTTTTGATGCAGGGCTTTTTAGTAGCGTAGAGTTAGATAATGCATTAATTAAAAAAGATGAAGCAAATATAGCTTTGTTTGATTTAGAGGCAAATTTAGCAAACTTAATAGCTGCTTTTAAAAAGGTAAGCAACAAAGATATAAATAGCATAAAGCTTCCAAAAGTTAGGCTACTAAGTAAAGATGAGTTTTTAGCAAATAATATAGAAATTGAGATAGCAAAAGCCAAAAGGCAAAGCAGTAAAAATTATGCAAAAATGGTGCGAAGCAAATATTTGCCAACTGTAAGCTTAGGTGCAAGATATACAAAAATATCAAATGCCCAACCACACACAAAAGATGCTTTTACAAACTATTCACTAAAGGTATCAATGCCAATATCAGTTAATACAAGCAATGATTTAGAGGTTGCAAAATTAGATAGCATAATAGATGGCATAAAGATAAAAAACACTAAAATTGCTCAAAGTATAGATTATGATACCACGCTAAAAAGAGTAAAATCAATAGAGCAAAAAATTGCAATAGCAAACAAACAAATAAAAGCCTACAAAAGGCTATATAAAAGCACCAACGAGCAATACAAAGCTGGACAAAAAAGTATTGATGATGTTAATTTAATTAAAAACTCTCTAAAGATAAAAAAGCTTGATAAATATATATACACTTATGCAAAAAGTATAGAGATATTAAAGCTTTATGAGAAAGTTAGGTAATTTTATTTAAAATTTAGGAGATTTTATTGAACTTTAGTAAATATATGAATGAGTGGCTTTATGGGGAGGATGGGTATTATAAAACCTTTAAAGCTATTGGTAAAGAGGGAGATTTTTATACTGCTGTTAGCACAAGTGCTTTTTTTGGAGCTAGTATAGCAAATTTCATCTTTAATGCAATGCAAAAAGGCAAAATTTTAAAAGATGTGGCTTTAGTTGAAATTGGGGCGCATCAAGGATATTTGATGGGGGATATGATTAGATGGTTATATACCCAAGATGAAACTCTTTTAGATACTATGAAGTTTATTATAGTAGAGCGTCAAGATGCAGTAATTAAGGCGCAAAAAGACTATTTTGCTAACAATTTTGGAGATGCTGTTAATATAGAGTATGTTAAGAGTTTAGGTGAGCTAAATTTAGATAGTGCTGTTTTTGTATCTAATGAGATATTTGATGCTTTTGCATGTGAGCTTTATAAAGATGGCAAAATTGCAGTTGTAAATGAGCATAAAATTGAGTGGGCAAATGCTACAATAGAGCAAGTAGAGTTTGCAAAAAAGCATCGCTTAAGAACTGGTGAAATTGCAGTTGGTTATGAAGAGTTTGTAAAAGATATAGCAAAAGCGGCAAAAAGTTATCATTTTTTATCGTTTGATTATGGCGAAAAGTATGTTAGAAATGATTTCTCTATTAGAGTTTATAGCAAACACAAAACTTATCCACTATTTGACAAAGAGCTTAATTTAAAAGAGCATTATAAAAAAAGCGATATTACTTATGATGTTAATTTTGCTCATGTAATAGAGGCGTTTGAGAGTTCTGGAGTAAAATTAGAGATTTTTGAAACTCAAGCTAGAGCGTTAGTTAGATTTGGAATTATTGATATTTTAGAGCAGTATTATAAAATGGCAACTAAAGAGCAATATTTAGCTCAAGCTGATAAGGTAAAAACCCTAATTGCTCCTACAATTATGGGAGATAGATTTAAGTTGGTGCATTTTAAAAATTGAAAATTGAAAATTGAAAAT
>JAMONW010000102.1 GCA_027066355.1 Campylobacteraceae bacterium | reverse complement strand
CAGCAATTACTTCACCTTTTTGAACAATTTGTCCCTCATTTACAATTGGAACTTGGTGGAATGCTGTATTTTGGTTTGTTCTAATATTTTTTTCTAATTTATAGTGGTCAATAAATACACCATTTTCATCTTCACCAATTATGTAGATATTTTCAGAATCTACCTTTTCAATTCTACCAGCTCTTTTTGCTTTAATTGCTTCCCAAGCATCACGACCAGCAACTGCTTCCATACCAGTTCCTACCATTGGAGCTTCTGTCCAAATTAGAGGCACTGCTTGGCGTTGCATATTTGAACCCATCAATGCACGGTTTGCATCATCGTGTTCTAAGAATGGAATTAAACTAGCAGCTGCACCACTAACCATTGTTGGAGCCAAGTCAATTAAACTAACTTTACTTGAGTCTTGTAATCCAATATTTCCATTTAATCTTGCTTCAATTAATTCATCAACTATATAGCCATTTTCATCTACTTTTGTAGAAGCTGGTGCAATTACTTTATCCTCTTCTTGAGTTGCTGTAATATAGACAATTTCATCTGTAACTTGTCTATCTTTTACAACTTTATATGGCGCTTCTATAAAACCGTGTTCATTAACTTTTGCATAAGAAGCTAGTGTGTTAATAAGACCAATATTTTGCCCTTCTGGTGTTTCAATTGGACAAATTCTTCCATAGTGAGTTGGGTGAACATCACGCACTTCAAAACCAGCACGCTCTTTTACTAATCCACCTTCTCCAAGAGCTGAAAGTCTTCTTTTATGTGTAATTTCACTTAATGGGTTTGTTTGATCCATAAATTGAGATAATTGACCACTTGAGAAGAACTCTAATATTGTATTTGTAATCATTTTAGAGTTTACTAAATCGTGAGGCATTAAATCTTCTATTGCACCACTAATAGTAGTCATTTTATCTCTGATTGCTTTTTGCATCTTAATTAAACCATTGTGCAACTCATTACCTAAAAGCTCACCAATAGCTCTAATTCTTCTGTTACCAAGGTGATCTCTATCATCAATATGACCAATTCCTTTTTTAACTTTAATTAAATATTTTATAGTTTCTATTATATCTTGGTTTGTTAATACAGTTAAATACTCAGGAACATTTAAGTCTAACTTATGATTCATCTTCATACGACCAACTTCTGTTAAGTCATATCTCTCTGGATCAAAGAATAGTTGTCTTAAAAACTCTTTTGCTGCCTCTGGTGTTACTGGCTCACCTGGGCGCATAACTTTATGCACACGAATTGTTGCTAGTGTATTTTCATCATCTATCTCTTCACTTTGGCGAAGAAGTCTTAAACTCTCTTGCTCTGCAGCAAAAGATTTAATTATTGAAGCATCACTTTGTGGTGCCAAATCATCAGCAATTTCAAATTTATCAATTCCTAATTCAATAATCTTTTTTAATTTATTTTCATCAAGTTGAGAAACTGAATCAAAAATTACTTCACCAGTTTCACTATCAATAATTGGTTTAGATAGATATCTCTCCATTAATGTTTCAAGAGGATACTCTAACCACTCTAATCCATCAGCTTGAAGCTGCTCTAATTTCTTTTTAGTCAATCTTTTACCAGCTGCTACAACGATATTTCCATTAGCATCTTTAATATCTTGCTCTGCTCTACCCTTTAAACGGCTTGGGTCAAATTTAACTAAGAAGCGATTATTTTTTACAATAATCTCTTGTGTAGGATAGAATATTTTTATAATATCCTCTTTTGTATATCCTATTGCTCTTAAGAAAATAGTAGCAGGTATCTTTCTTCTTTTATTTATTCTAACAAATAAAATATCTTTTGCATCATACTCAAAATACAACCAACTTCCACGATTAGGAATAATTTGAGCTGAATAGATAAGTTTATGTGCTGTAGTATTAGATTCATCTACCTTAAAGATAACACCTGGACTTCTATGTAATTGATTTACAATTACTCTCTCAACACCATTTACAACAAATGATGTTCTATCAGTCATTAACGGAATATCTCTAACATAGATATTTTGACTCTTCTCTTCTTTTATATCTAGTTTTTCACCTGTTTTTTCATCTCTGTTCCAAATTATTAAACCAATATTTAATTTTAGAGAAACTGAATAGGTAATACCTCTATCCATACACTCTCTAACTGTATATTTAGGCAATATAACTTCACTGCCACGATACTCTAATGTAATTCTATTTTGTTGGTCATGAATTGGAAAAGCTGCTTTAAATGTCTTTTCCATAATACTTTGCGACCTATCTTTTGCATATGCCATTAAAAAATGGTCATAACTACTTTGTTGTAATTGTAATAGATTTGGAATCTCTATCTCTCTTGGTGTTTTTGAATAATCAATTCTAAGTCTGCTTCCAGAATGTAGGGAGTTTAGCATTTTTCAACCTTATATAAGTGTTTGTGCTTGATAACTTGCGTTAAATAGGGGAGTAATAGCCTACTAAGGGCTAAAAATAGGCAACTATGATTGCTAAAAATATTAATTGACTATTTTTAGCCCTTAAAATAGATAATATATTTAATAAACTTAAATATAGCTAAAAGCAATACTCCCCAGTAAAAGCTTTATCACTTGTGATACACAAATAAATCATTATTATACTATAATGACTTATTTGTAAATCTATACATTTCAAAATGCAATGTTGAGCTTATTTAAGCTCAACAGATGCACCAGCTTCTTCAAGTTGTTTTTTAAGCTCTTCAGCTTCTTCTTTAGATACACCCTCTTTAATAACAGATGGAGTCTCTTCAACTGCAGCTTTAGCCTCTTTAAGACCAAGACCAGTAATTGCACGAACTGCTTTAATAACATTAATCTTCTTAGCTCCTGCAGCTGTAAGAACAACATTAAATTCTGTTTGCTCATCAGCAGCAGCACCAGCATCAGCAGCTCCAGCAGCTGCAACTACAGTTGCTTGTGCAGATACACCAAATTTTTCTTCAAACTCTTTTACTAGCTCAGAAAGCTCTAATACAGTTAAACCTGAGATATACTCTAATACATCTTCTTTAGAAATTGCCATTTACAATCCTTTTATTTTTTAATTTATTTTAAATTTGTAATTATTAAATTACGCCTCTTCTTCTTTTTTCTTTCTTAATGCATCAAGTCCAATTGTAAAGTTTCTAATTGGAGCTTGCCAAACATTAAGAAGCATACCAATAAGCTCATCACGGCTTGGTAATTTAGCCATAGCATTAATTGTTGCTAACTCAACTGCTTTACCTTCTAGCGCACCGGCTTTAAGTTCAAAACTCTTAAACTCTGTAGCTGCTTTATCAGCAGTTTTACAAGTAGAGATTTGATCTTCGCCCCACACAACAAGGTTGGTATCTTTAAGCTCTAAGTCATCGATACCAGCATTTTTCATAGCCAACATTGCAAGAGAGTTTTTAACAACTCTTACATGAGCATCATTTTGTGCCGCCATTTGACGAACAGCTTCTAGCTCATGACAAGTCATACCTTTGTAATCACAAACTACAATTGCATTTGACTCTGAAAAAGCAGTTGTAAGCTCAGCTACAAGTTGCTCTTTTTCTGCTCTTGTCATTTTTTCTCCTTTCAGACCTCTCAAAAAGGGCTCTTAAAATATTTTAAGAGAAGTTAAACTTATTTTAAGTCTTGCGACCCCTTTTATCTTCAGCCTAAGATTAAATAAATTTATATATTTCTAATTAAAATTACTTTAAATCCATTAATTCAGTTGTATCTAAATTAACAGATGGACTCATAGTTAAAGATAAAGCACCGCTAGTAATATATCTACCTTTAGCACTAGCTGGTTTTAATCTATTTATTTTAGTAATAAATGTTTCTAGGTTCTCTTTGATTTGATTTTCATCAAAACTTACCTTACCAATACCAGCGTGGATATTACCTTTTTTATCTGTTCTAAAGTTAACTTGTCCACCTTTTGCATTTTTAACTGCTTCTGCAACATTTGGTGTTACTGTTCCAGTTTTTGGGTTAGGCATCATACCTTTTGGTCCCAAAATTCTAGCAACTCTACCTAATACACCCATCATATCTGGTGTTGCTATAACTACATCAAAATTAATGTTTCCATTTTGAATTTCTGCTAATAGCTCGTCATTACCAATTAAATCAGCACCAGCTTCTTTTGCTTCATCTATTTTATCACCTTTTGCAAAAACTGCAACTTTTACAGTTTTTCCTGTTCCATGAGGTAATACAACTGAACTTCTAATCATTTGATCTGCATGTCTTGGATCAACATTTAAGTTTAATGCTATTTCAACAGTTTCATCAAAATTAGCAGATTTAAGATCTTTAATAGTCTTAACTGCCTCTTCTATAGAGTAATTTTTCTCTTTATCAATTTTTGCTAATAGTGCTTGTTTTCTTTTGCTTATCTTTTTTGCCATTTTTATCTCCGCGTTATATTTGCTCCCACTGTTTTAAATCCGTGGTTAGGATTAACCTTCTACCTCAATACCCATACTTCTACAAGAGCCTTCAATAATTTTTGCTGCTTGTTCTCTGTCGTTAGTATTTAGGTCTTCAATTTTTAAATCAACAATTTTTAAAATTTGCTCTTTTGTTAATTTAGCAACTTTATTTAATAGTGGATTATCACTACCTTTTTTAATACCAGCTTCTTTCATAATTAAATCAGTTGCTGGTGGTTGCTTAGTTACAAATGTGAAACTTCTATCTGTGTAAACTGTAATCTCAACAGGAATTTTAAATCCTGCTTTATCTTTTGTTTTTTCATTAAAAGCCTTACAAAACTCCATAATATTAACACCTCTTTGTCCAAGTGCTGGACCTACTGGTGGTGATGGATTTGCTTGAGCTGCTGGAATCATTAGCTTAAATTTTTCAGCTACTTTTTTAGCCATTTCATTTTCCTTTTATTAAATTTAGATAATTTTCTCTACTTGTGAATAGAGAATTTCTACTGGTGTATTTCTACCAAAAATTGATACATTTAACTTTAACTTGCCATGATCTAAATCATACTCTTCGACAATGCCAGTAAAGTTAGCAAAAGGTCCTTCTATAATACGAACACTTTCACCTTTTTCAAAATCAATTTTTGGACGAGGAGGAGCTTTATGCTCCATTTTCTCTAAAATAACATCAATATCTGATTGGTTTAGAGGAGTAGGTGTCTTTTGTTCACCTATAAATCTAGATACTTTGGGCAATGATTGAATCTTATGCCAAAGTGAAGTATCTAAATCTATATGTGCAAATACATAACCTGAGTAAAGTGAACGCTCAGTTATCTTTTTTTCACCATTTTTTACTTCTATAACCTCTTCAGTTGGAACAACAATTTGTTCAATTCTATCTTCTAAGTTATAGTCAATAGCCATCTGTTCAATTGCTCTTTTAACTGCTCTTTCACTACCTGCATAGGTTTGAATTGCATACCATTGATGTGCCATAAATTATGCCCCTAAAGAGTTTTTAACAACTACAGACATTAGCGCATCTACTAATGCTAAATATGCAGCAATTACTGCAACAACAATTACAACAGCAATAAAAGCTTGTTTAACTTGAACTTTTGTTGGAAAAATAACTTTATCTAACTCAATTCTCGAACTTTTGATAAAATTTATAACTTTGCTCATTTTTTTACCTTTTATGGCAGGCCAAGAGGGACTCGAACCCCCGACACCTGGTTTTGGAGACCAGTGCTCTACCAACTGAGCTATTGGCCTAAAATATATTCATAAAGAATATAAGCTTAAAGCTTCATCTCTTTATGAACAGTATGTTTTTTACACCACTTACAATACTTTTTTAATTCAAGTTTTTCTGTAGTGTTTCTTTTATTCTTAGTTGTGTGATAGTTTCTTCTTGTGCACTCTTCACAACCTAGATGAACTGTTTCTCTCATCTTATCTCCAATATATGATGTAGCACAAAGTGCTACTTAAAATTATTCAATGATTTTAGTTACAACACCCGCACCAACAGTTCTACCACCTTCACGGATAGCGAATCTTGTTCCATCTTCTAGTGCAATTGGGTTAATTAATTCAACATTAATTTTAACATTATCACCTGGCATAACCATTTCTGTTCCCTCTGGTAGAGTTACAGAACCAGTAACATCTGTTGTTCTTACATAGAATTGTGGTCTATAGTTGTTAAAGAATGGAGTGTGTCTTCCACCCTCTTCTTTAGTTAAAACATAAACTTCTGCTTCAAACTTAGTATGAGGAGTGATTGAACCTGGCTTACAAAGAACCATACCTCTTTGAACATCTTCTTTAGCTGTTCCTCTAAGTAATACACCAGCGTTATCACCAGCTTCACCACAATCCATCTCTTTTCTAAACATCTCTACACCAGTTACAGTAGTTTTTTGAGTATCTCTAATACCTACTATTTCTACCTCTTCACCAACGCAGATTTTACCTCTTTCAATTTTACCAGTAACAACTGTTCCTCTTCCTTGAATAGAGAAGATATCTTCAATTGGCATTAGGAAATCTTTATCTGTATCTCTCTCTGGAGTTGGGATATATGTATCAACCTCTTCCATAAGTTTTAAGATTTTTTCAGACCATGGTCCTAATTCACCTTTTTTAGCTTCTTCTAATGCTTGGAATGCAGAACCAGCTACAATTGGAGTATCATCACCTGGGAAATCATACTCAGAAAGAAGTTCTCTAACTTCCATTTCAACTAATTCTAGCATCTCTTCTTTATCTTCATCATCTAGTTGATCTTCTTTATTTAAGAATACAACGATGTATGGAACACCAACTTGGCGAGATAAAAGAATATGCTCTCTAGTTTGCGCCATAGGACCATCAGTTGCTGCAATAACTAAGATAGCACCATCCATTTGAGCAGCACCAGTAATCATATTTTTAACATAGTCTGCGTGTCCTGGACAGTCAACGTGAGCATAGTGTTTTGTATCTGTTTCATACTCAACGTGAGAAGTAGCAATTGTAATACCTCTTTCTCTCTCTTCAGGAGCATTATCGATTTGATCATAATCCATAAATGCAGATTCATTTTTAGTTGCAAGAACAGCAGTAATTGCTGCAGTTAATGTTGTTTTACCATGGTCAACGTGACCGATTGTACCGATATTTACGTGTGGTTTGGTACGTTCAAATTTTTCTTTAGCCATTTGTTTCTCCTAGCTTGTTTTAAATTACGGGTGGCATTATACCTTAAAATACTTAAGGGAACCTCTAATATTAGACAAAATGCCCAAAGCAGATGGACAAGACTTTAACTCTTAAGTTAAACTCCTGTCCATCACGCCATAACTCTGGAGCCCAGAAGCGGATTTGAACCGCCGACCTCTTCCTTACCAAGGAAGTGCTCTGCCCCTGAGCTATCTGGGCAAAATATTTACAATTTAATACTATATAAATAAAATAGTATAAAAGTATAAATATTAATATATAGTGATTGACTAGTTTAGGATTGAGTAGTTGCTATACTAAATAACAAATATAGTAAGTAAAACTCAGCTCCCAGTTTATGGAGCGGGTGACCGGATTCGAACCGGCGACAACTTGCTTGGAAGGCAAGGGCTCTAGCCAGCTGAGCTACACCCGCAGTTTTGATAGTGGTGGTGAGAGGAGGATTCGAACCTCCGAAGGCGAAAGCCAGCAGATTTACAGTCTGCCCTCGTTGGCCACTTGAGTATCTCACCCAATATCTTTTACTGGTCAAACACTGATAAAATATGGAGCTGGTGATGGGACTCGAACCCGCGACCTGCTGATTACAAATCAGCTGCTCTAGCCAACTGAGCTACACCAGCAACTATTAAAATAATTGCCACATTTAAAATGTGAGTGCAATTATATTCACTTGAACCTTAAATAATTATTAAACTAATTACTTTTTTTGAAAAAACTCTTTTTTTCTCTTTGCCAAGTGATAAAATCATACTTTTATACTCTTTAAAGAGAGTTGAAATATCTTAATTCTAATAGAAAATAAAATTTAGCTTACTCCAAAAATAGAGTATATTTTAATCTTTATTATTTTATTACGGTATAATAAATTAAAAAATTGAGGTTTAAACTTTAAGTATGAGTGAATTTTTACCAATTTATAAAAAACCATTAGCAAGTATAAAAGAGCCTGTAATTAGTGAAAAATTTTGGGAAATAGCAGAAGAGAAATTTGATAACAAAGAGTATAAAGAGGCTATTATTGCTGTTATTAACTATATAAATAGAGATATTTTAAAAAAAATAGATAAAAAAGATGATATAAAAATATCTCAAATGCATGCTTCTATAGAGATTAATATAGATATAACAAATAGTGAATTTAGACTATATATTCCTTTTTTAAAGATAGATAAAAATACCAATGTAGTAGCATTACTAAGAAGAGTAGAAGAGGTTAATTTTTCATATTTTGATTTAGCTTATATTGAGTTAAATGAAGATAAGTTAGAGATATCATATAGTGCGCCTTTAGATCTATGTAAGCCAATTAAAATTTATAATTTAATAAAAGATGTTACTTTTTTAGCAGATGAGTATGCTAATGAATTTATAAAAAAATATAATGCAAAATTTCTTAAAGAGCCAAAAGTAAAGCATTTAACTCAAAAAGAGCAAGAAGAGGTATATAGAGAAATAAAAAGAGTTATAAAAGAGTATAAAGATTACTCATTATACTTTAAAGAGAAACAAAAGGATGCATATTGCTGGGATATTGGAGTAATTTCTCTACTTAAGTTATCTAATATGCCATACTTAAATGGATATTTACAATATGATATAATTAAGAGTATTAGAGTAATGTATGATGGCGATTTAGATTTTGATTATAGAATATTAAAAGCTAAAGAGCAAATAGATGAAATAGCCAATTTATCAAAAGAGGAGCTTTTATCAAATTTATATCATACTGAGTTATTTACATCTATGCTATTTTTTAGTTCTGAAGATATTATAAAAGATAGGCTTGAAAAGAGCATAGAAACTCTTCAAAAATATGAAAAAGATGCTAATTACTTTGCAATATCTTATTACCTTCAAACCGTTTTTTTGAAGCTTATTTACAACTATAACTTAAGTAGTGTTTATAAAAGAGAGATAGAGAACTGTTTAGTTAAAATATCTGGGAAAAAGCCCAAAGAGGCATCTTCAAAATTAATTAAATTATTTAACAAACTCTATAACAAAGAGTTAAATAGTAGTTTTTTAGGAGTATTTTTCCAAAAGAGTTGGAACTATCTATATGCCTTTTCTTTAGCTATTTTTATTGCTGTTATTGCATTATCAATATTTCAAGGTTTAAGTAGATGATAAATTATAAAAACTATATTTACAAAATTATAACATCAAGTGGCACAGGCACAGGCTTTAAAGTTGAGGGGTCAAATTTAATTATAACAAATTATCATGTAGTTCAAGGTAGTAAAAAGGTTGCTATTGAAGATATAAATAAAGACAAATTTGTTGCAAATGTTGTAATGGTAAATCCCGAAGCAGATTTGGCATTTTTAGATGCTTTAGAACTTTACAATATAGAAAGCAAAATTAAACTAGATAAAAATTTAAGTATAAAAGATATGCAAAAGATTTTTATAAATGGTTATCCTTTTGGTATGCCATTTACTACTACTGAGGGAATTATATCTTCTGCAAAGCAACCTATGGGGAATAGATACTATATTCAAACAGATGCCGCAGTTAATCCTGGTAATTCTGGTGGTCCTATGATTGATGAGAATGGATATTTAGTTGGAGTAACTACTTCAAAATTTACAAATGCAGATAATGTTGGTTTTGGCATACGCTTTTGTGATTTGATAAAAGAGTTAAATGATTATAAATTTAAAGATAGCAAATATAGGGTTAAGTGCAACTCTTGTGATAATTATATAGAAGAGAAAAGCTCTTTTTGCCAAAATTGTGGAAACGCTATAGAAAAATCTGCATTTCAAGAGAATCAAAAGTCGTATATAACAGAGTTTGTAGAAGAGGCGTTAGAGTATTTTAATAGAGATTTAGTTTTATTTAGAGCTGGTAGAGAGTTTTGGGAGTTTCATCAAGGGAGTGCTTTAATTAGAATATTTATATCTTCAAATGATGATTTTTTATTTGCAACTTCTCCACTAAATAATATGCCAAAAAAGAATTTAGAAGAGTTATTAAGATATTTAAGCTCAAATCCTTATAAACCCTTTATTTTTGGCATTTATGAGAATAAAATTTTTCTATCTTATCGTATTCATATATCTGATATATACTCAAAAGAGCATAAAAAGGCAATTCAAGATAATTTGATAAAATTTATTAATCAAGCTACTAAAAGTAATGAGTATTTATTAGAAAATTTTGGATGCCAAAAGTCTATAGAGAGCAAAAGTTAGATTAAAAATATCTTTATTTTTAATCTATACTTATCTATTGCTCTTAAATATTAAAATAGCTATTTTGAAGCTTTACTATCATCTTCACAACTAGTTTCTTGGTAGCTAAGTTCACACCCACTATTGCCACTTAGATTTAGTTTTGGTTTAAAGCTCTCTTGTGAAGGGTTTATTTGACTTTGTTTATTTTCA
>JAMONW010000101.1 GCA_027066355.1 Campylobacteraceae bacterium | reverse complement strand
AATAGAGCTAATTAATTTTTGCCAAATAGTAGGCAAAGTAGAAGCCCTTAATTTATTAAAAAAATAGATTTGCTTAACAAAAAGATAGATTAAATCAAGGCTCAAAGTAGCCTCTTTAGAGAGTCTGTTAATTAAATCATCCATATTTGGAAGCTCAGGCATTAAAGGCAACTCTAGCCCATCAAGCGCTTTTATAAACTTAGCGTGTTGCCCACTATCCCCAAGCATAACAACACTCTTTTGCCTAGCAAATAAAGAGGTCAAAGAACCAATATGTTCATCTAAATCAAGTTTATTACAAAGCTTTGCCAATTTATCATTTGCAAAAAGAGAACTCACTACTTTTCACCCCTAATTTGGTAAGTTATATCTCCTGCTCCAAAGGCTACTACTAAGCCATCTTTATATTTTTTGATTGTATTTCCATCTTTATCATAGATATAGACTTTGCTATCTTTTTTTGTTATGCGCTCTGCCATTGTTAAATTGTAGCGACTAAAAGCACCTTTTAAATCAATATCAACTTCTACCTCTCCAGCTGCCCAAATTGGGAGGATTGTAAGTTCATCCACACCATCAAAACACTCTACAAATCCACTTAAGTTATCTATTGTTCTACTATATTTATGTGGTTGCCAAATTGCATAAATTCTATTTACTCCTAAAAGTTTAGCATACTCTTTAATTGAATTCATAGTAGCTTTTATCTCTGTAGGGTGATGTCCATAGTCATCAATTACAACCATTCCATTATTTTGCACCACATCAAAGCGCTTTTTAATGCCTTTATATTTTAGTAAATTCTCTCTTATACTCTCAATATCTAAGCCGAGCTCAAGTGCTGCTAAAATTGCCAAAGCTGCATCTATTGCAATATGAAAGCCTAGTCCAAAAACATCAAACTCACCAAAATCTCTTAATTTAAAACGTGTATGTGGCTTTTTATCTATTAAAATATACTCTACATCTTTAATATCTTTACTTGGATATAAATAGATATTCTCTAAATCACCCTGTTTGCTTAAAAACTCATCTTCTCCATTTAAAACTCTTAGCTTTGCCAACTCTAAAAAGTCGCGATACGCCTTATAAAAGCGCTCTTCATCATACTCATAATACTCCATATGTTCAGGCTCAACATTGGTTACAATTGCTAAATATGGATTAGAGTTTAAAAAACTTGCATCACTCTCATCAGCTTCAAAAACAACATCTTTGCTATCAACTGCGCGAACATTAGAACCAAACTCTTTAGATATTGCTCCAATTAAAGCATTGCTCTCTTGCAAAATAGAGGCTAAAATTGCTGAAGTTGTGCTTTTGCCATGCGCTCCAGCTACTCCAAATACACGACTATCTTTTAAAATAAACTTAAGTGCCTCTTTTCTTGGAAGCAACTTAATTCCAAGCTCTTTTGCTCTTTTATACTCTACATTATTTGGGCGAATTACAGCAGAGTAAATTACCATATCAGCACCCTCTACTGCGTTTGGATGGTGAGGAATAGTAATTTGCGCACCAAAATTTATTGCCAAATCATCTGTAATTTCACTCTTGCTAACATCACTACCACTAATTTTAACCCCCTGCCCAGCTAAAAACTTTGCCAAAGCCGATAAACCAATACCACCAATTCCTATAAAATGTATATGCAACTTTGTTTCCTTATTTGTGAATTAACTTAGAGCTTAAAGATTTTTTATTTTGCTCTTTGCTCTATGCCTTAAGCTCTATGCGTCATTAACTCTCTTGCGCTCTCTTAAGTTTCTCTAATCTCTCATTTAGCTTTGCAACTTCATCTTTAAACATCTCTAGCAAAATATCAACAGGTTGCACAAAATCTGTAATAAAAACTGCTTTTGGGTCGCTAAAATCGCTATCATCAATCTTTGTAAGTTTAGTTGTAAAGTCATCAAAGCTATAATTGCTAGAAATTGCAGCTGCATGAACCATCATAGCCTCTTTAACCTCAAAATCACTAATTATATGATGCAAAGCCAAAAATAGCTCTTGTGCTGATTTTGTATCATTTTCACTATATCTTTGAATAGCATACTCATAAATCCCACGAGCTGCAGCCCACTCTTCTGGGTTGCTTAAATTTAACTCTTTTGCCTCTTCTATTTTAGAAGCAATTAAACTAAAAGAACCATCTACAATCTTTTGAAAAAGCTTATTTATAGCCTCTTCATCATCTGGTGAAATGCTTAATTTAACATCCAAAAGCTGATAAGTCTTAGCTAAAGAGTCGCTACTAGCAACCTCTTCTTCTAACTTTTTTAAATTCTCTAAAAACTCTTTATCATTTTTTAACTCTTCTATATTTATATTCTCTTGCACACTAACCCCTTTATTAATATTTTTCTAAAAACTCTGCCACTCTCTCTAGTGCCTCTTTTGTAACTTTTGGATCATAAACTAAAGCTATTCTCCAATAATTAACTCCAGCACCCTCTCTGCCTAAAAATTCACCTGGCAATACTTTTACATTATACTCTTTGTATAACTCTTTTGCCTTTTGTATTGCATCTTCAACCTCTATCCAAATATAAAAAGTTGCCTCTGGTATCTCTACACCTAAAATATCTTTAGCTAAAAGCATATTCTCTTTGTAAGCTTCTCTAAAAGGCTCTACATGCTTATCATCGCTCCAAGCAACTGCTGCTGCTTTTTGTAAAGGCAAAGGAATTGCACACCCTACATATGTTCTATATCTTAAATACTCTTTTAAAATATCTCTATCTCCAGCAATAAATCCGCTTCTTAGCCCAGGAGCGCTAGAGCGTTTTGAGATAGAGTTAAGCACTAAAACATTTTTAAATTCACTATTTCCAACTTCAACTGAAGCATTTAAAAGCGATGGAATTGGTTTATCTAAATATAGTTCAATATAACACTCATCATTAATAAGCAAAAAATCCATCTCTAAAGCTAATTTAACCCAACTCTTCATCTCTTCAAGGCTCATAACACTTGCTGTTGGATTACTTGGAGTATTTAAAATTACAATATCAACACCCTCTAGCTTCTCTTTATTAATTACAGGTTTATAACCATTTGCTTTCTCTAAATTCAAATAAACTACATCAGCCCCACTTGCAATACTAGCACCCTCATAAATTTGATAAAATGGATTAACAAAAGCCATCTTAGGAGCTTTTTTATTGCTTAGAAAAAATTGAGGAAAGTTAAATAAAACCTCTCTTGTTCCAAATGTGGGAATAATTTGCTCTAAAGTTAGCTCTACATTAAAATTACGCTTTAAATAGCCAAGTTGTGCCTCTTTAAGCTCTATCTCTCCACTACTTTTTGGATACTTATTTAACAAATCTAAACTATTTGCCAAAGCCTCTTTAATAAACTTTGGTGTTTCAAATTGTGGCTCTCCAATTGTTAGCGAAATTGGAGAGTAGCTACTATTTGGCTCTACACCATCTAACAATTCATTTAACCTCTCGAATGGATATTTTTTAAATTGCATTTAATCCCTTTTTTTTAAAAACTTCGTTTTTTAGCTGAAAGCTTAAAGCACAAAGCTAAAAGCTATATTGTTTTATTTTTAAAAAAGTGAGGCTTAAGCCTCACCTCAAAAAAAGCTTTCAGCTTTTCGCTTTTTGCTCTCAGCTTTTTTGAGCTTTGCTCAAAAAACTACTGCTTAACTAACCAAGTAATTATCTTATTTTGCACATCTCTACCAAGCCATATTTTTGCGCCATTATAAAATATTACACAATTATACAAATTCCCATTTATTGACTTTACAAAACCTGCAATATTTTTGGCTCTTTTTAGTGTTCCTGTTTTCATAAAAGCTCTATTTTTAACTATTGTATATCTAAATCTCTTTTTTAGTGTGCCATCAACTCCAGCAATTGATAAGGCATTTAGCCAACTATCTCCAAAATCTCTATATGCACTATCTAAAATTTTTGCTGCACTTGTTGCTTTTAATCTAGCTTTTTTTGTTAAACCACATCCATTATAGATAAAATCATCACTATCAAGCACACCTTTAGCACCCAAAATCTCTCTAATTGCTCTTTGTGATTTCTCTATTGTTGCAGGGTATCCATAGCGCTTTGCTCCTAAAATTAAAAATAGATGCCTTGCATAGAGGTTGTTACTCTTTTTAAGTGTTTTTGAAACAATTTGAATTAATGGTTTAGAGTAGTGTGTAAATAGAAGTTTTGCGCTCTTTGGCACCTTTTGGAGTCTAAGACCACCACTAAAACTAATTCCACTTTGTTTTAAATAATACGCAAAAGAGTAGTAAAAACTTTTATATGTTTTAGCCAGAACTCTATTTAAAATTATTGGATGGCACTTTGTAGAAAAAGTTCCATCTAAAGCTACACCTATACTATCACCATCTTTAAAAAATCTCATTTTTGGCCAATTATATGGTCTTCTACAAGCCTTATTTGTTGCTTTTAAATGGTTAATTACCTTAAAACTCTTATCTCCAAAAAAGCGTTTTGCAACTACTCCATTTTGACTTGGAATAATCTCTAATTTGTTTAAATGATCATTAAACATCAATGCATCAGGCATTGCATTATATTCACTCAAATAATTTTTATCAAAACCAGAACTAATTTTTGGACTATTTTTAAAAAATGTTCTATCTATAATTAATTTACCACTAATTGCTCTAATACCATAGCTTCTTAATTTTTTTGCAAAGCTCTTTAAATCATTTGCATTTAAAGTAGGATCTCCATACCCCTTTACAATAATATCACCTTGTAGTGTGCCATTTTTAATTTTACCACTATAATAAACTTGCGTTGGCCACTTAAAATTTTTTCCAAATTCTAAAAGCACCGCATATGCTGTTGCAATCTTTGCAACAGAGGCTGGAACCATAGGCTTATAAGGATTAAGCGATGCAACAATAGAGCCATCTCTTTTATTTGTAATTAATATGCTTAAATTACTAGGCTCAATTCTATCTTTATAAATCATATCACTAATTGATTGTGGCAACTGGGCATTTAATACGCCAATTGATACAAAAAAGATTAGTAAAATTTTAAATATCTTCACATACACCTCAATTAATTAATTTTTATACAATAAATTATACAACACCCTGCTCAAACTGGCTTCTTAACTTCTCTTTTTCTATCTCTCTTTTTTTCTTCTCGGCTAACTTCTCTTTATACTCTTTTACATCAAATCCAAGCCAAATTAAAACTGGAGATGCTATAAAAATAGATGAGTATGTTCCCACAACTACACCCACTAATAGTGTAAAACTAAACCCTTTTAGAATTTCGCCACCAAATAGATAAAGCACAAATACAACAAAGAATGTTGTTAATGAAGTTAAAGTTGTTCTTGATAGCGTTTTTGTAACTGATTCATCAATTACTTCACTTAAAATTACACTCTTTAACTTAACCAAACTCTCTCTAATTCTATCAAATACAATAATAGTATCATTTAGTGAATATCCCAAAATTGTTAAAATAGCTGCTAAAATATCTAAGTTAAATGGAACTTGAAATAGTGCTAAAGCACCCATTGCAATAGATACATCATGCACCAAAGCAATCACAGAAGCCAAAGCAAATCTCCACTCAAATCTAAATGTTAAATAGATTAAAATACCCAAAATTGCAAGAACTGTAGCTTTAAGCCCCTTTTCTCTAAGCTCTCCACCAATTTTTGGACCAACCATATCAACACGGCGAATCTCTAGTTTTCCTGTATTTTTAAGCAATTTTCTAACTTCATCTCCCACATCATTACCAACTGATTTTGATGTAGTTTGCACCCTAATAACAATCTCTTTATCACTACCAAAATATGTAACTGTTGCATCTTTATATTTCTTATTTTTGCTAAGATCACTTCTAATTTGCTTTAGAGGGGCTTTTTTATCATATTTAACTTGAATTAGTGTTCCACCTGCAAAATCAATTCCATAATTAAAACCTTTTGTAAAAATAAGAACCCATGAAATTAAAACTACACTCAAAGAGAGTAAACCAAAATATTTAGCCTTAGCCATAAGAGCTATTGGCTTTTTATATTTAAAAAACTCCATTATTTTACCCCCTTAATACCAAACCAAAAGTTTAGTTTATCTTTTTTAATCTTAGGTAACACCATTTGATAAATTCCATGAGTTCCTAAAATTGCAGTTAGCATTGAAGCTAAAATACCAATTGTCATAGTTACTGCAAAACCTTTAATTGGTCCTGTTCCATAAAAGAAGAGTAAAGTAGAAGCAATTAGTGTTGTAACATTGGCATCCCAAATTGCAGTAAATGCATTTGAGTAACCATCTTCAATTGCTTTGGCAACACTTTTTCCTTCTCTAAGCAACTCTCTAATTCTCTCATTAATAATAACATTGGCATCTACTGCCATACCAACAGTTAGCACAATACCAGCCATTCCAGGAAGTGTTAAAGTTGCTCCAAATAGACTCATTATTGCAATAATTAAAAATAGGTTTCCAACAAGTGCAACATCAGCAATAACTCCAGCCATTCCATAATATAAAGCCATAAATAGAACAACTAAAATAAATCCACCAACAAGCGCAATAGAACTAGCCTTAATACTATCTGCTCCAAGGCTTGGTCCTACACTTCTTTTCTCCTCTACATATACAGGAGCCAAAAGCGCACCAGAACGCAAAGCAATAGCAACATCGTTTGCTTCATTTATAGTAAATCCACCACTAATTTGTCCTCTACCACCACCTATTCTTTCGTTAATATGTGGTGCAGAGTAAACTTTATTATCTAAAACAATAGCAAGTCTTGCACGAGTAGGAGCTGCTTTTTCTGTGAATTTACCAAAAATCTTAGCACCCTCTCCATTTAAAACAAATGTAATTATTGGTTGCCCATTTTTATCATATATCGCTTTAGAATCTGTTAGCATTGAACCATCTAAAATTGGAATTTGACGAACTAAATATTTAATTTTAGGATTTTTAACATCTTCTAAAATTACATCTCCATATTTTTTAGCCTCTTCTTTGCTCATTGTATAGACTCTATCGGCTCTATCTTCATCTACTGCCATTAGCTGTAAGTGAGCTTGTTTTGCAATTAAATCTCTAATTCTTTGCTCATCTTTTGCACTCTTAATTCCTGGCACTTCAACTAAGATTTTATCTTTTCCCTGTTTTGCAACCAAAGGTTCAGCAAGTCCAAATTGATTAAGACGATTTCTTATTGTTTCAACTGCTTGATTAATTGCTTTTTGCTTAACTTTCGCTATCTCTTTTGGAGTAAGCTCAATCTTTACTGTTGTTGCACTATTAGTAACATTAGCATTAACCAACTCTTTTTTAAGCACTTCATATGCACTCTTTGCATCTTCATTATCAGCAAATGTAAGCTCTACACTATTATCTTTAAGATTACTATCTATAATAGTTATATCCTTTTTATCAAGAATAAATTTTGCTGTTGATGCTAAAGATTTTGTATAAGATTTTACTGCCTCTTCGCTTTTTATACCAAGAAGCATATGTAAACCACCTTGCAAATCTAGCCCTAGGGTAATCTTTTTACCACTATTACTTTGCACTAAGCTAGGAATTGAAAATACAACTCCAAAAATTAGTGCTAAAATAAATATTACAACTCTATAATTTAGTTTTCCCATTGCACTACCATTTAATCTATTTTTTTAGCTACATAAGCTCTATCTAGCTTTACAACTGTTTCATCATTGAGTCTAATTTTAATAAACTCCTCTTCTGGCTTAACTACATCAGCTATTAAGCCACCATTAGTTACAATTTTATCACCTTTTTTAAGTGATTCTAACATTGCTTGATGCTCTTTTTGAGCCTTTTGCTGTGGGCGTATTATTAAAAAGTAAAAAATAGCAAAAAGTGCTATAATTGGAACAAATTGCATAAGTGTATTTGACATAAAAGGTCCTTTAATATGAAAATTAGAAAATATTTTACCACCAACCATATAATAGAAGGCTTGATAATAGCAATATTTCTCTCTGCTTTTATATATATTGAGCATTTTAAGCTTATTGATGGATACTATTTACTTGCTATTAACTCTATATTTGCTCTTTTGGGTATATATAAATTATTAAAAGCAAGAGTTTCTGTATGGTTTTTTAGTGGATTTTTTATAGCAATTTTTTGGCTTTGGTGGATGGGCGTTAGTTTTATTTACTATAACTACCCATACCTTGTGCCATTTGTTATTATATTAATTGGCTTAATTTATGCTACTGTATTTCTCTTTTTTGCATATATATCTAAACTTATCTCAAAAAGAATTGAACTTATTTTTATAGCTTTAGATTGGCGATTAACCAGAATATTTTTAAATGCAATATCACTATTAATTATTAATAATTTTGAACCTTTTGGTTTTAATTGGCTAAAGCTACAACTTATATTTACAAACTCTATTTTTGGTGTAACACTCTTACATTATACTATAATATTAACAACATTATCTCTATTTATTGTGTTTAAAAAATGGTATATTTTACTACTTTTAATCTTTGCAATAGATTTAAAACAACCAATTATATTAAAAGCAAATTCACTAAGAGATATTGAACTTACAACTACAAATATTAGTGTAAAAGATAAATGGCTACCAAAAAACCAAGTAACATATACAAATATTGCTCTAAAAAAAATAGATAATGCAATAGCCAAAAATAAAAAAATGGTTATTTTACCAGAATCTTTACTACCATATTTTTTAAATTTAGAGCATCCATATTTAGATAAATTTTTAGAGCGCTCTAAAAAGATAATAATTATTGTAGGTTCACTATACTATAAAGATAGCAAGAACTTTAGAAACTCTGCATATATTATAAAAGATGGCAACTATACAGTAGCAAACAAAGTTGTGCTTGTTCCTTTTGGGGAGGCAAACCCTTTGCCTAAATTTATGAGTAAAATTGTAAATAAAATATTTTTTGATGGCGCACAAGATTACCAAGCAGATAAAAATTATACCTATATAAATGCTTTAAACAAAAAGTTTAAAATTGCCATTTGCTATGAAGGAACAAGCCCAAAAACCTATGAAGATAAGCCAAAATATTTAATAATTATAAGTAATAATGGCTGGTTTAAACCAAGCATAGAGCCAACTCTGCAAAAGATTTTGCTAAAATATTATACAAGAGTTTACGGCACAACAATATATCACAGTATAAATGGCTCAAAATCGTATGTAATTTTACCACATCCATAGCTTTTGAGCTTTTATTTTTTTAGAATAAAAAAAGGAAACAGATGGCTCCAGCACCTCTTAAGTGGTATCAATATATATCTAAATTTACACCTGCTAGTTGCAGATATTATCCAACATGCTCAGAGTATGCAAAGTGGCTTTATGAGTTTGATAATCCACTTTTTGCTACACTTAAAAGTGCAAAACGAATAGCCTCTTGCAATCAACTATTTCCAGGAGGAATAGACTACCCAAAAGTTGCACTAAAATCTTTTAAACCCAAAACTTTGCATAATCCTATATTTAGAGCCAATTTGCCCTATAAACCATTGAATTTTAAACCATTTAAGAGTAAACTACGAATTAAATATTGGTTAATTCCAAAAGATAACAACCTATTAATAGTAAAGGATTTTAATGAAACTGCAACTTACATCCCCGCTGGATATGCACCTGCATCTTCGCCAAGATAATATGCTAAAAGTAGTAGCTCCACTAAGTTCTAAAACATTTAGTGGCGCAATTATAATGCCAAATACTCTGCCTCCAATTAGCACAAAAGAGCAACTCTTAAGATACAAAGAAGATATTTTAAATGCCACAAAAGGTGATACTTTTACACCTTATATGACACTATTTTTTAAAAATGATTACTCAAGAGAGTTTTTAGAAAGCATTAAGGATGAAATTTTATCTATAAAGCTCTATCCAGCAGGAATTACAACAAATAGTGAAGGTGGTGTAAGCACTATTGATGTAGAGAGTTTGCGTCCAACTCTTGAAATTATGAGTGATTTAGGAATTGTGCTAAATATTCATGGCGAAACAGATGGCTTTGTTATGGATAGAGAGGCTGAATTTGTGCCAATTTATAAAGCTTTAGCAAAGGCATTTCCTAAGCTTAAAATTGTAATGGAGCATATCACTACAAAAGCTAGTGCTGATGCACTCTTAGAGTTTGAAAATCTTTATGCAACAATCACTTTGCACCATCTATATATTACCCTTGATGATGTAGCTGGTGGAATGCTTCAACCTCACCTATTTTGCAAACCAATTGCCAAGCGACCAGAAGATAGAGAAGCCCTTTTAGAGTTGGCTTTAAATGCAAATCCAAAAGTTATGTTTGGTTCAGACTCTGCCCCTCACCCAAAAAGTGCAAAAGAGGCCCCTGGTTGTGCAGCTGGGATTTTTACTGCACCAATAGCTTTGCAACTTTTAGCACAACTCTTTGATAAACATAATAAATTAGAAAATCTTCAAGCCTTTGTAAGCAATAATGCCCAAAAAATTTATGCTATCACACCAGCTAAAAAAATTATAACTTTAGAGAAAAAGAGCTTCAAAATCCCTAGCAGTTATGGCAATGTAGTGCCATTTATGGCAAATGAAGAGATAGGGTTTGTAATTGATAATTGAAAATGGATAATTGAGAATGGAGAATTATGGATTCAGGTTTTAAGAGAATGTCGCATAGCTGTCATTCCGTGCTTGAGATGGAATCTTAAAACATAAAAATCAGAGCAAGGAAGCAATATGAACATACTAAAAACAATTGGTAATACACCCTTAGTAAAATTAGAGCAAATTAGCAAAGAGCTTAGTGCAAATATTTAT
>JAMONW010000100.1 GCA_027066355.1 Campylobacteraceae bacterium | reverse complement strand
GGCTTGATGATAAAACTACACAAAAAATAGCAAAAATTGCTTATAGTTTAAAAGAGAAGTTTCCAAAATTAAACCTAATTGCTTGTAATGGAACAGCCTCTAAAGAGCAATTAAAAATATTAAAACGAAATGGTATAGATAGTTACAACCACAATCTTGAGAGTTCAAAAGAGTATTACTCTAAAATTTGCACAACTCACACTTGGCAAGAACGCTATGAAACTGCTCTAAATATTAAAGAAGTAGGGTTAAATTTGTGTTGTGGTGGTATTTTTGGAATGGGAGAGAGTAAAGATGATAGAGATAGTTTGATAGAGTCTATTGTATCTCTAAAGCCTGAATCTGTGCCAATAAATTTTTATATTCCAAATAGTGTTTTGCCAATAAAGAGTAGAAATATCAATTATGATGAAGCTTTAGATATAATTAAAAAACTAAGAGAGCTTTTGCTAGATGCAAAAATTATGGTTGCTGGTGGGAGAGAGTTGATTTTTAATAGTGTAGATAAAGAGTTGCAAATGTATGAAGCGGGGGCAAACTCTATTGTTATTGGAAATTATCTAACCACAAAAGGTGCAAAACCAAAGAGCGATTTAGAGCATTTAAGAGCTTTGGGTTTAAAAATTGCAAAGGGGTGTGATGCCAAGTGATATATATTTAATTTTAATTTTAGCACTAATTCTTTGGCTCTCACCAGCGTTTGCTAGGCTTATAAGAACACCTGTTCCTGCAGTTGAAATACTGCTAGGTTCTATTCTAGCAACAATTGGCATAATACATAAAAACGAATATTTTGAGCTTGTTGCTGAGGTTGGATTTTTGTATTTGATGTTTTTAGCTGGACTAGAAGTAAATTTATCAAAAGTTATAAATGCTCCAAAAAGATTGCTCCAAAGGGGTTTGGTTTATATTGTTATTCTTGGTAGTTTATCAGCAATTGCCGGATTTATTTTTAAATTAAATATTATATTTATAATCTCACTGCCTCTAATTTCTGTTGGCTTATTGGCATCTCTATCTAAAATATATGGTAAAGATAGTAGATGGATTGAAATTAGCTTTATAGTTGGTGTTATTGGTGAAATTGCTAGTATTATCACACTTACTGTTTTAGATGCTGCTAGTGAGGTTGGCTTTAGTTTGGAGCTTGGAGTTAAATTAGCAATACTATTTGGATTTATTTTATTAATTGTAATTTTATATAACCTTTTAGATTTACTATTTTGGTGGAAACCAGAGCTTAAAGAGAAGCTTATGCCAAAAGATGATAATGCAGAGCAAGATATAAGGCTTAGTATGGCACTATTTTTCTTATTTATTGTTATAATGATTGCTTTGCATTTAGAATTAGCCCTTGGAACATTTATTGCTGGTGTTGCAATAAGCGCATTTTTTCATCATAAAGTTGAGCTAGAAGAGAAAATAGGTAGTTTTGGTTTTGGCTTTTTAGTGCCACTATTTTTTATACATGTTGGCACAACATTTGATTTAACAGCAGTAAAATTGCCAGGAGTAGCAACTGGGGCAATAACAATTGTGGCACTTTCATTTATTATTAAAATAGTAGCCTCTTTTATATTAAACCCTTTTTTATCAAAAATAGAGATGATTTTATCTGCACTAAGTCTTTCTATGCCACTTACACTACTTGTAGCAGTTGCAACAATAGGTTATCATACTGAATATATTACAATTCTTAACTACTACTCTTTAATTTTAGCAGCAATTTTAGAGATTTTAATAGCAATGAGTGCTATTAAAATTTTGGCAAAAAGGTGTTGTAGATAAAAAAAGATTATAAAAATATATTAAAAAATGGATATTTGATAAAAATATGTTATATATATGATATTATTTATAATAATTCAATAAAATCTTAGAGATACAAAAGTAATAAAATAATTTTTATGGTAAAATTTTGCTACTTTTATTCTAAGGATTTTTGATGAGTAGGGCAGTTAAGATTATAACTATACTTTTTTTATTTAATAGCTATATTATTGCAAGTGAAACTACTCTTAAATTAAACTCTTTAGTTAATAATATTTTAAAAAGCAAAGAAGAGAATGCCAAAATTGCTTCTAAAGCTTCAGAAAACAAAGTTTTATCACAAATGATAGCTAAAGATATAGTTTTATTAATTGCCAAAGTTGATAAAAAATATTACTTTAAAGAGTTGTTAGATAGCACTAAAAAATTTAATGACAACTTAAAATATATAAAAAATTCAAACTTAAGCAGTGAGAGTAAAAAAGATTATAAAGATTTAGAACTTA
>JAMONW010000099.1 GCA_027066355.1 Campylobacteraceae bacterium | reverse complement strand
TGTATCACTTAAAGACTCTTGGGCTAAAAAGCAAAAAGATAAAGCAAAAGAGAGTAAAAAAGATAAGCCACAAAATTCTAAAAAACCTTCAAAAAGTGGAGAAGTTGCCAAGCTAAGCTCTGATGAACAAAAGATATATAAATACTATATAGATGAACACAAATTAAATAAAGCAATAGCAAATTTATTTGCAAGAGATAAAGATTTATCGAGCTTCTATTTAGATGCCCTAAAAGAGTATGACAGCAAAATAACTATTGCAAATTTAGTTGCAAATGAAGTTTTAAAAGAGTTAAAAGCTAAAAATTTGAGTAAATTAAATTTTGACTCTAAAGATATTGCAACTTTAGCAAAATTAATTGATGATGAAACAATCTCAAATAAAATGGCAAAAGATATAATTGAAGAGATGAGTAAAAGTGGCAAAAATCCTGAAACTATAGTAGAAGAAAAAGGCTTAAAGCAAATTGGTAACCCTAAAGAGTTAATACCAATAATAGAAGATATAATCTCTAAAAACCCAGAAAATGTAGAAAAATATAAAAATGGTAACCAAAAACTATTTGGATTTTTTGTTGGGCAAGTATTAAAAGCAACAGATGGCAAAGCTAATCCAAAAGTTGTAAATAAACTTATAAAAGAGCAGTTAGATTTAATCTAGGACTCTTCTTAGATTAAATAGATAATGCTTTAAATTTTAGCTAAAATTATTGCAATACATTTTGAGTTTTTTACCCAAAGTAATTATATATTAAATTACTTTTTTAATATAAAGCAGTATAAACCACTATTAAAGT
This sequence comes from Campylobacteraceae bacterium, assembly GCA_027066355.1. Taxonomy (GTDB): domain Bacteria; phylum Campylobacterota; class Campylobacteria; order Campylobacterales; family Sulfurovaceae; genus JAADEQ01. Next base: position 10,284 of record JAMONW010000099.1, on the reverse strand, counting down.
AAACAGGAGATATTAACTCTTGAGCAATAATCTCAAATCCTAAATCTTTTGCTATAAATTTTAATTTATTAAAATTTTCTAAATCTATTTTATTTTTATAGTTACTAATACTCTTTTTTATAAGCTCATAAGAATACTCCAATCTCTTTAAAACTATAGATTTATTATTAAAATCTAAACTATCTACACTTTCTACTATTTTTTCTAAATAGCTTATAGCGATATTATCATAACCATTATAGGCATAATATAGCGCCTTTAAGAGATTTTCCAAAATTACTCTTTGAACCTTTAACTCTAATGAGTTTAACTCATTATCAACTATATTTTCAGCTACTTCAAGCGCTCTATATATTGAAATTACAAGAGATATCGAACTTTTACCACAAGTGCTACTTTGCATATCTTTAAGAATATAAAATATAGAGTTATTAGAAGAGTTGTTATTTAATAAACTATCTAAAGAGTCTATTTTAACTATATTTTTATATCTATTTTTTAATTCAGACTCAATAATTAACTCTAGCTCTTTTGATAGTGGATTACTCAAAATAGATAAATCTTTTTTACTTAGCTGATTTTTTTGTGTTGCAATATTAATATAGTTCTCAATTTTAGATAACTTAGATAAGTTTAACTCTTCTTTATTAAAAAAACTTTTAACTCCACCAATTAAACCAAGATATTTTCTATAAAAATAGTAGTGGCTCTCTTTATCTTCTAGTAGCTCAATATAGTTTATATATCTTCTCTTATTTAGCTCACCTATAGGAGAGATAGAACTAAATATTGCTCTAGTTATTAAACTATTTATAGATTTTTTACTGATATTATCTAGTAACTCACTAGAAGCACTATTTTCTAAAATATCTTTATTAATATATATAGTTTCATCTTTTGAGTAAATTTTAATTGTTGCAGTTGCTCCATTTTCTAAAGCTTTAAAATCTTGATTGTTTGTAATAATTGTATCTGATTGATGTAGAGTTAAAGCCTCATCAATTAAATAAAGCTCTCCACTAATTAGAGTTATATTAATACTATTTATACTAGAGTTTAATTTAAAAACTTCATATGGAGCTAAAGTTAATCGATACAAAGAGTATTCATTAGAGCTACTTTTAGATATTAAAGATAGTTTAGAGTTTTTAAAATTTTTATCAGATACACTACCTATTATTTCATTTAAGTCAATATTTAAAGTTGTTGCAATATTTATTAATGTTGATATAGTTGGGTTTGAACGCCCCTCTTCAAGTCCAAAAAGTGTAGATTTTGAAATACCAGCATTTTTTGCAAGTTTTGAGAGGGATATTTTGTTTAAAGTTCTATAATATTTTATTTTGCTACCAATTTGATTTATTAAATTTTCTATATTTTCCATACTTCTCCTAAAATTATTATATAATTATATGACCATTTTATGCTATAAAGCCTCTATTTAGCACTTTATAGCTACAACAATTATATCTATATTTTAATAGATAATTTAAAAAAATAACTATATGAAATATGAGTTTAGATATAATTATAATAAGTATAGATATAATGGAATATTTCTAATTTATAAGGAAAAGAATGTTTATAGACAAAGTTGAATTAACAGTTAGTTCAGGAAAAGGCGGAGCTGGATGTGTTTCGTTTCATACCGAAAAATTTGTTACAAAAGGTGGTCCTGATGGTGGAGATGGAGGGCGTGGAGGCTCTGTATATTTTAAAGTAGATGCCAATACCGATACACTATCTTACTATCGTGGAAAACGCATACTTAAAGCAAAAAATGGACGCCCAGGAGAGGGAAGAAAAAGAAGTGGCAAAAAGGGTGAAGATTTAATTTTAACAGTTCCTCCAGGAACACAAGTAATAGATGTAGAGAGTGGTGAGGTTTTACTTGATTTAACCAAAAATAAAACTGTAGTAGAGTTTTTAAAAGGTGGAAAAGGTGGGCTTGGAAATGTTCACTTTAAAGGTCCTACAAATCAGCGTCCAACATATGCTCAACCAGGATTACCAGGAGTTGAAAAAGAGATAAGATTAGAGCTTAAATCAATTGCAGATGTTGGATTAGTTGGATTTCCAAATGTTGGTAAATCTACACTAATTTCAGCAATTTCAAATGCCAGACCAGAAGTTGCAAATTATGAGTTTACTACTCTAACGCCTAAGCTTGGTGTTGTGCAAGTTAGTGAGTATGAGTCTTTTATGATGGCAGATATTCCAGGAATTATTGAGGGTGCTAGTGATGGTAGAGGTTTAGGATTAGACTTTTTACGCCATATTGAAAGAACAAAAACTCTACTTTTTATGATAGATGCAACAAATTACAGAGATATGGCTTATCAGCTAGAAAATCTAAAAAATGAGTTAAAAAATTACTCTAGTGAACTTAGCAAACGAGCTTTTTCTATTGCAATTACAAAAATTGATGCTTTACCAGAAGATGAAGTAAATAGTAAAGTTGAAGAGATATTAAATGCCCTTAACTTAAAAGCAAATAGTGTTGCAGTAAATAGATATAAAGCAGATAAAAACTTATTATCATTTGTTCAAGATAATAAAGAGTGGGAAGAGTTAGATTATACAAAGCCACTCTTTATTTTGCCAATATCTGCAGTTTCTCGCACAAATTTAGATGCTCTAAAATATATGTTATTTGATTTAAGTAAAAGTAGCACCAAAGAGGCTTAGATGAATAGAATAGTTATTAAAGTTGGCTCTCATGTATTAACAGAAAATGGAGAAATTGCAACTAAAAGATTAGAAGCTTTAGTAGATTTTTTAGCAAAATTGCACAGCTTGGGTAAAGAGGTTATTTTAGTTAGTTCTGGTGCAGTAGCTGCAGGTTTTACAAAAATAAAACTAGACAAAAGAGATGTTGCAAATAAACAAGCTCTTGCAGCAGTTGGGCAACCATTTTTACTTAGAGAGTATCAAAAAAGATTTGATAAATATAGTATTATAACAGCCCAAGTTTTATTAACAGCAGACGGCTTTGATTCAAGAAGAGTAACAAAACATGCCAAATGTGCTATAAATGGAATGTTGAAAAATAGAATTTTACCAATTATTAATGAAAATGATGTAACAGCAACAGAAGAGCTTCTATTTGGTGATAACGATAGACTCTCTGCCCATGTTGCTTACTATTTTAATGCTGATATTTTAGTAATTTTAAGTGATATTGATGCTTACTATACAGATGATCCAAATAAAAATAGTGATGCAAAGGCAAGAAAAATAGTTCATAACTTAACAAGTAGTGAGCTAGATGAAAAATGCACACCAAATGATGAATTTGCAACTGGAGGAATTGTTACAAAACTTCATGCTGCTAATTTTTTACTTGAGAGAGGTGCTAAAATGTTTTTAGCTAGTGGTTTTGATTTAAAAGATGTTTACTCATTTTTAATAGATAAAAAACATATTGGCGGAACACTTTTTACAAAGGATAAAAATGAGTAAAATAGTCTATATGGGAACTCCAGAATATGCAAAGATAATTTTACAAAAGCTTTTAGATAGCAAATATAGCGTAGAGCTTGTATTAACGCAACCAGATAGACCAGTTGGCAGAAAAAAGGTTTTAACTTCACCTCCGGTTAAAGAGTTGGCATTAAGTAGAGGTATTGAAGTTGCTCAACCAAGCTCCCTAAAAAATAGTGATATTTTGAAAAAAATAGAAGCTATAAAGCCTGATTTTATAGTTGTAGCAGCATATGGACAACTTTTGCCAAAAGCAATATTAGATATTGCTCCATCTATAAATCTACACGCATCAATTTTACCAAAATATCGTGGTGCATCACCAATTCAACAAGCTCTATTAAATGGCGATGAGTATAGTGGTGTTACAGCAATGCTAATGGAAGAGGGTTTAGATAGTGGTGATATGCTAGGTTTTAAATATATAAAAAGCTCCAAAGCTCCAAGATTAGATGAAATGTTTATAGCCTTAAGTAATATAGCCGCAGATTTAACAATTGATATTTTAGATAATTTTAATAACATTAACCCAATTCCTCAGCTAAATGCCCTTGCCTCTAAATGCAAAAAAATAAAACGCGAAGATGGCTTGGTAAATTTCGATAGTGCTAAAGAGTTATATAGAAAATATTGTGCATATTTTGGTTGGCCAGGAATTTTTTTAGAAAATGGAATGAAGTTGCATGATATTACTTTATTAAATACAAATAGCCAAAATAAAGAGGGTGAAATTTTAGAAATTAATGATGAATTTATTGATATAGGTTGCAAAAATGGTGCAATTAGAGTTGGCAAAATTCAGCCAAAATCCAAAGCAAAAATGGATGCAAAAGCATATACTTTAGGACAAAGGTTAAAAGTTGGAGATACTCTACTTTGATAAAATTGACTCTACACAAAAATATTTAGCAAATCTTGTTAGAGAGGGTTTAAATAAAGAGATAGCAATTGTCGCCAAAGAACAAACAGCTGGTGTTGGTAGCAGAAATAGTAGTTGGATATCAAATAGAGATGATTTAATTTTTTCATTTTCTATAAAAAAAAATAACATAGCCAAAGATTTAATGTTACAATCTGCCTCAATATATTTTGCATATTTATTTAAAGAGATTTTACACGAATTTGACAATGAATGTTGGTTAAAATGGCCAAATGATATCTATAAAAAAAACAAAAAAGTTGGAGGAGTAGTAACGCAACTTATTAAAGACTACTTTATAGTGGGAATAGGTTTAAATTTACAAAAAAGAGAAGATCAATTTGGATTTGTAGAAAGAGAAATAAATGTAGAAAAAATGTTAAATTCATATTTTATGCTATTAAAAAATAGTCAAACTTGGCAGGAAGTTTTTAAGAAATTTAGGGTAGAATTTGAAAAGCAAAAGTTATTAAAGGTGCATATTAAAGGAGAATTAAAAACTCTTAAAAATGCTATTTTGTGCGATGACGGCGCACTATTAATAAATAATGAAAGGATATATAGCTTAAGATGAGTGAAGTAATAAGCATAGCCAACCAAAAGGGTGGCGTAGGAAAAACCACAACAGCTGTTAATCTTTCAGCCTCTTTAGCAAAAAAAGGCAAAAGAGTGTTATTAATAGATGCAGATCCACAAGCAAATGCTACAACAAATCTTGGTTTAAAAAGAACAGATTATGAGTTTAATATATACCATGTTTTAATTGGCAATAAAGAACTTAGTGATATTGTAATTAGCACAGATTATAAAAAATTAGATTTAGCGCCATCAAATATTGGTTTAGTAGGAATAGAAAAAGAGTTTTATGATAAAAAAAATAGTGGCAGAGAACTAATTTTAAGAGAAAAAATTGCAAAAATAAAAGATCAATATGACTATATTATAATCGATTCACCACCAGCGCTTGGACCAATAACTATAAATGCCTTAGCAGCATCTGATTCTGTTATTGTTCCAATTCAGTGTGAGTTTTTTGCTTTAGAGGGTTTAGCACAACTATTAAATACTATTAGTTTAATAAGAAAATCTATTAATAAAAATCTTAAAATAAAAGGCTTTTTGCCAACCATGTATTCAGGGCAAAACAATCTCTCAAAGCAAGTTCTTGAAGATTTAGAGTATCATTTTAAAGATAAACTATTTAAAAGCAAAAAGAGTTCTATTGTAGTTCCTAGAAATGTAAAAGTGGCAGAGAGTCCAAGTTTTGGAGAGCCAGTTGTAACTTATGCTGCAAAATCAAAAGGTTCACTTGCATATCAAGATTTAGCAAATTCAATTATAAAAAGTAGATAGCAATGGCAAAAAAGAGTGGCTTAGGCAGAGGCTTAGGAGCAATACTTGATGATATTAGCTCTACTTATGAAAACCAATTTAATGAAACAATAGGTGATAAAGAGTTAGCAGATAGAGTTGCAGAACTCGATATTAACGCAATAGAACCAAATCCCTACCAACCAAGAAAACATTTTGATAGTGAAAAACTTCAAGAGCTTTCAGACTCTATTTTAAAGCATGGACTTCTTCAGCCAATAGTTGTTATATCTCATGAAGATAGATATATTTTAATAGCAGGTGAAAGGCGTCTTAGAGCTAGTAAATTAGCAAATTTAGAAAAAATAAAAGCAATAATTGCAGATGTAGAGCTTGATGAGTTGCGACTAAGAGAGTTGGCTCTAATTGAAAATATTCAAAGAGAAAACTTAAATGCTATAGAGTTGGCAAACTCATATAAAGAGTTAATAGAGGTGCATAATATCACTCACGATGAGTTAGCAGATATAGTTAATAAAAGTCGTTCACAAATTACAAATACATTAAGACTTTTAAAATTAGATGAGTATGCTCAAAATGCAATTATAGAAAACAAAATCTCTCAAGGTCATGCTAAAATTTTAGTTACTATTCCAAAAGAGAAACAAAAGCTTTTAGTAGATACAATTGCTGGTCAAAAACTTAGTGTAAGAGAAGTTGAATCTATTGCTAAAAAGATGAGAGATGGAGAAGTTAACTCAGCTAAAGAGGCAATTTCTAAAAATAGTTTTAAAATTCCTAAAGGTAAAGGTTACTTAATTAAAGAGTTGTTACCATTTGAAACTAAGGTAAAAGGTTCTACTGTATCGATTATACTCGACTCTAATGAGGAATTAGAAAAATTTATAACCTTTATTAAACTACAAGAGAAAAATTAACCACTATTTAACTCCTATAATGCTAAAATTGCGCATATTTTTATAGGAGGTCGAATGCTAACACTTTCACCATCGTTAATGCTGATTGTTTTGCTTCTGTTTATTGGGTTAATTGTCTATTTAAACAAAGCACTCTATCAGCCTATTATTAACTTTATGGACGAGCGCGATAAAACAATTGCTGTTAGTCTTAAAGAGGCGCAAGAACTTTCTGGCAATGCTGAACATCTTCATCAAGAAGCTGAAGCTATTATTAATAGCGCAAAGCAAGAGGCAGCTAAATTACGCCAAAGTGCAACTGATGAAGCAACTGCAGAAGCAGAAAAGTTAATTAGCAGCAAAGAGGCAGAGCTTGAAAAAGCTTATGAAGAGTTTACTAAGAAATTAGAGGCAGAGAGAGAAGAGCTTAAAAATGGAATTCTTTCTCAAGTTCCTCTAATTAAAGAGACTCTTAAAGCTAAATTTGCACAGCTTAGTTAAGGATTGTATATGGGTAGATATTTAAAACTATTAGCACTATTAGCTATTCCAGCACTGCTTTTAGCAAATAGTGGAGAAAACAAAATGGCAGAGCAATATTTAGAGCTTACAGGTCGTGCAACAGATATTGGACCTAGAGTCTTTAACTTTGCTCTATTGGCTATACTGCTTTATTATCTTTTAGCAGACCCTATTAAAAACTTTTTAAAGGGCAGAACAGACTCAATTGCATCTGATTTAGAAGAGATTGAGATGAAAAGACAAGCTGCTAAAGATGAAAAGATAAAAGCAGAATTAGAGCTTAAAAATGCTAAGGCAAAAGCTAAAGAGATTGTAGAAGATGCAAAAGCAGAAATTTCACTTATTAAAGAGAAAATTAAAAAGCAAACTGAGCAAGAGTTATTAGCTTTAGAAAAAATGACAAATGAAAAGATGGATATAGAGAAGAGAAAAGTTCTTAAAAATACAACACTATCTATTTTAGATGAGAATATTAGCTCTTCTGATATACCGCTTGATGCTAATAAAATAGTAGAAATTGTAACAAAAGAGGTGGCATAATGAATAGTTTAATTGCTAAAAAATATGCAAAAGCAATAATGGAGTTAGATGGTATATCTTTAAATGATGTATTAAACCAACTATCTGCTATCTCAGAAGTTATAAACTCAAATAGTGATGTAAAGAGTTTTTTAAATTCACCTTTAATTAAAAGTGATAAAAAATTTGAGGCACTTGTGGCTCCTATTAAAGATAAACTAGATCCTAAAGTGGCTACACTTTTAGAGGTAATGGCACAAAAAGGTAGATTATCTTTAATACCAGAACTTAGTGAGTTATTATCTAAAGAGATAATGGTAAAAAATAATAAGTTTGTTGGGGTAGTAGAGAGTAATGAAGAACTCGATAATTCACTAAAAGAGAAGTTAGAGAAAAAACTTGAATCTTATAGTGGAGCAGAGATTCAACTAGAGAGTAAAAAGAGTGATATTGATGGTGTTAAGGTGGAAGTAAGCGATTTGGGTTTAGAGCTTAACTTCTCAAAAGAGAGTGTTAAACAGGCTTTATTAGAGCATATCTTAAAAGCATTATAAAATTAGATTAAATAAAAGGAGAATTTGTGGCAACTAAACTACAAGCTGATGAAATTAGCTCTTTAATAAAAGAGAGAATTGAGAATTTTGAAATTAAAGTAGATATTAACGAGGTTGGTAAAGTTGTTTCAATTGGTGATGGTATTGCTAGAGCTTATGGTCTTAGCAATGTTATGGCTGGTGAAATGGTAGAGTTTGAAAATGGTGTTAAAGGTATGGTTCTAAACCTAGAAGAGGCAAGTGTAGGTATTGTTGTTTTAGGTGCTTTTGAATCTATTCGTGAAGGCATGAGTGTTAAAAGACTTGGTGATCTTCTTAAAATTCCAACTGGTGAAGCTCTTGTAGGTCGTATTGTTAATCCACTTGGTGAGCCACTTGATGGAAAAGGTCCAATTGAAGCTACTGAAATGAGATTTGTAGAAGAGAAAGCTCCTGGAATTATGGATAGAAAATCTGTTCATGAGCCACTTCAAACAGGTATTAAAGCTATTGATGCACTAGTTCCAGTTGGTCGTGGACAAAGAGAGCTTATTATTGGTGATAGACAAACAGGTAAAACAACTTTAGCAATTGATACAATTATTAATCAAAAAGGTAATGGAGTTGTTTGTATCTATGTTGCAATTGGTCAAAAACAATCAACAGTTGCATCTTTAGTTCAAAAATTAGAAGAAGCTGGTGCAATGGAATATACAATTGTTGTAAATGCTGGTGCTTCTGATCCTTCAGCTCTTCAATTCCTTGCTCCATATGCTGGTGTTACAATGGCTGAATACTTTAGAGATAATGCTAAACATGCAGTAATTTTCTATGATGATTTATCTAAACACGCAGTTGCATATAGAGAGATGTCATTAATTTTAAGAAGACCTCCAGGTCGTGAAGCATATCCAGGTGATGTATTCTATCTACACTCAAGATTACTTGAGCGTGCAGCAAAACTAAGCGATGAGCTAGGTGCTGGTTCAATTACAGCATTCCCTATTATTGAAACTCAAGCTGGTGATGTTTCTGCATATATTCCAACAAATGTTATCTCTATTACTGATGGACAAATTTTCCTTGAAACAGACCTATTTAACTCTGGTATTCGTCCAGCAATTAATGTTGGTTTATCAGTTTCTCGTGTTGGTGGAGCTGCACAAATTAAAGCTACAAAACAAGTATCTGGAACACTTAGACTTGATTTGGCTTCATATAGAGAGCTTCAAGCATTTGCACAATTTGCAAGTGATTTAGATGAATCAAGTAGAAAGCAACTAGAGCGTGGACAAAGAATGGTAGAGGTTCTTAAGCAACCACCATACTCTCCAATTCCAATTGAGAAACAAGTTGTTCAAATTTTTGCAGGAACAAAAGGTTATTTGGATGATATTCCAGTAACAGCAGTTACAAAATTTGTTGATGAACTTTCTACATTTGTAGAAACAAAATATCCACAAATTTTAGAATCAATTAGAGAAACTAAAAAGTTAGATGATAGCACAGAAGAGGAATTAATAAAAGCAATTGAGGATTTCAAAACTCAATTTACAGCTTAATAAAAGGCTAAAAGATGGCTAACTTAAAAGAGATTAAAAGAAAAATAAAGAGCGTTAAAGGAACAGAGAAGACAACAAGAGCAATGAAGCTTGTTTCTTCTGCAAAGCTTAGACGCGCAGAACAAGTAGCAAAAGCATCAAAAGCTTATGCTCTTAAAATTACAGAGATGATGGAAGAGATTTCAGCAAATTTAGCAAAATCTCAAGATGAAATTGATAGTCCATATTTTAAGAGTGTTAAGAGTCCAAAGGTTGTTGATATTATAATTATTACATCTGATAAGGGGCTTTGTGGTGGATTTAACTCTCAAACTATAAAAAGAGTTGATTCTATAATTAACGATTTTGAGGGCAAAGGTGCAAAAGTTAGAGTTAGAGCTATTGGTAAAAAGGCAATAGCTTACTATAAATTTAAAAATAGAGAGCTTTTAAATGCAGTTGAAGGTTTAAGCTCTGCTCCAACTTATCAAGAGGCTGCAGACTTTATAAAAGAGGTTGTTGAAGCATACTTAAATGGT
>JAMONW010000098.1 GCA_027066355.1 Campylobacteraceae bacterium | reverse complement strand
TGATGTATTAACACCAAGTCCATCATAACTTCCATAGCTAAGCCCAGCAGTAATACTACCAGTTCTGCCCTCTTTTACATTTACATCTAAATCTACTGAATCTGGACCTACTTTTTTAGGCTTAATCTCTACACTCTCAAAGTAACCTGTTCTTTGAAGCTCATCTTTGCTATCTTTTAAATCTGTTAAATTAAATTGATCTCCAGGAGCTAAATAAATATAGCGTCTTACAACATTATCTTTAGTCTTTGTATTTCCAGAGATTTTTACATCATGAATTCTAATTTTTGGTCCTAATTTTACTACATATCTAACAGAAACTGAATTTGGACCATCTTTTTTAAATTGAGGCATAGCTTGTGCAAATGCATAACCTTGATCACCTGCTTTTTCTATTAGCATATTTAAGTCGTGTCTTAAACTCTCAACATTAAATACTTTACCTTTTTTAAGTTCGAAATTTTTAGAAATCTCTTGCATATTTAAGCCAGGAACTTGTGGTATCTCTAAGTTATCAACAATATATTGATTACCCTCATTTCTAATATTAAAAGTTACTTCAGCAGTTTTTGAAGCAAAGTCAGTCTTCATCAATGGCTTATCTACTTGAACATCAAGATATCCTCTTTTAAGATACTCATCTCTAACCCTTGCTTGATCATACTCTAGTTGAGAAGGCATAGCCTCTCCACCACCTGTAAGCCACGAAAACATACCACCTGGTTTATTTACAATAGCCTCTTTTAATACATCTGAACTAATTTTATGATTACCTATAAAAGTAACTTTTTTTACCTTAATAGCATCACCTTTATCTACATTAAAACTAACCTTTACTCCATCTTCTGTTGGCTTAGCATCAACAGTAACTTTAGCATCAACATATCCAGCTTGTTTTAAACCATTCTCTAAAGTGTGTTGAGCCGCTTGTAAAGCAGCAATTGAGTAGTTATCACCTTCGTGAATTCCAGTAGCTGCCATAACTTTATCTTCTGATATTCCGCTACTACTAATTTTTGTAATTTTACCAGATAAGTTTGGTAGTGTTGCAAATAGTGCTGTTGCAGTTACAACAGATATAAAAGCTACCTTTTTTAACATTTAAGACCCCTTGAGTTTATAATCATAATTAATATAATACCCTAATTTTGGTTATTAATAATAAAATTTATACATATTTTTATAAATAAACTCTTTTTTTTACAAAATTAAGCAGATTTTATCTAAATTATTTATAGAACTTTCTCTACTCTTACCTTTACATCACCATAACATGCCATACTACCCTCACTTGAACAAGGAGGAGTTAATATATTTACACCAGGAACATCACAAGGTATTACGGCGCAATCATCTCTTAAATCCCTACTAACATTAACAGTTAACTCCAACTCTCCCCATATAGATTTAACCAATACCCTATCGCCATCTTTAAAACCTAAATATGGGTGCAGTTTAACTATTTTAGAGCCTCTTTTAAATTGAGTATTTAAACTTTTTGAACTCTTAGGAGTTAATAACCATAGCTCCTCTTTATTAATTTTTAATCTTTTTCTAAACCGTGTTAATGCCTTGATATCTTCATAGTCATCATAAAAGTCATCAATAAACTCAAACTCATCACCACCCTCTTCTCCAAAACCATTACTATATGGCAACTCTTGAAAAACTGGAGATATTAAATAATCATCTTTTTTAACTGCTTGTTTTAACCAAAAATCAATATAGTAATCTTCACTTTTAATTGGCTCTTTATTTAATATTTTTAAAATCTCTTGTGTAAAATCATATTCACTTATTCCAATATCACTACTATATACCTTATTCATTTTTTGCATATACTCATGTCCATAAGAGAGTCTAACATCATCTTTTTCTAAAAAGTTTTTAGCAGGTATTATAATATTTGCCAATTTACTGCTCTCATTCTTATAGAGTCCAAAATATATTAAATTATCAAGCTCTTTTAACTCTTTAATTACTCTATTGCTACACGGCATCGATTCTGCAGGATTACCCCCTTGAATAATTGCACTACTATATTTTGAAAATGGTGTAGTAGCTTTTGGTTCACTCTTTAATTTTACATCAAATGGATTATTAAACCCAAGCTTTGAACTAGCCAAATAACTAACTCCACACCCCTCCTTGCCAAAAAGCCCCAAAGTTGCTGCAAGTGCATCAATTGCTCTTAAAGTAGAATCTCCAATCTCATGCCTTTGAACTCCTGCACCTACTAAAAATACAACTCTTCTATTTTGCAGAGCTAAAAGTAAATCACCAATATCATTTAAACTAAGTCCAATATACTCTAAGATAGACTTTATTCTAAAACCTCTTGTAAAGTCATAAAAATCATCAAATTCAGGTGCATTCTCTTCTAGCCACTCTCTATTTTCGGCATCTTCCATCATTATAAAACGAGATAAAAGTATTGCTAAATAAAAATCACATCTTGGCTTAACTTGCAAATATAAATCTGCCATTTTTGCTATTTTTGTTTTAACTGGGTCTATTACAATAATTGTTTTATCTTTAATATATGGCATTATATGAGAGTTAGTAACTGTAATATTTCTACCCCAAACAACAACAACTTCACTCTTTTTAATTTGCTCTAGTGGTAATAGTCTATTAACCCCTCTTGATGCAATTATACCAGCCTCTCCTGCTCCATCACATAAGCTACCATGTGTTATTGCACCATTTGCCTCTTTTGCCAAAAGGTTTGTTACCTCTTGCATTACACCTAAATTTCCAGAACCTCTCCAAAGTAACCATGGTTTATCTTTGATAGCACTAGCTACTGCATCCAAGGCTTCACTTAAACTTACCTCTTTCCCATTTACCATAGGCTTAGTTATGCGTTCTTGTTCGTGAATATGTTTATATAAATGCGCACATAAAGCGCCATTGGTTGATGGAACCAAATTACCAGCTACTAACTTTTTTGGATTACTAGAATCGCACACTACCGAACAAGCATCAAAACAATCAAGTGGACACGCTGTTTGTATCATTTTACCTCTACTTTTATCAATTTTGAAAAATTTGCAATTGGTTTTAAAACAATCTCTGCTTTATATGAAGAGATATTCTTGCTATCTGCAACTCTCCAAATTTTATTAAATTTTAAATTTGTAACTTTTCCATCTAAATATATCTTTTTGCTCTTTAAGTTTTTTAACTCATCGCTACTTAAATATATTGTTAATTTAGCTCTACTTAAATCTTTTAAAGTTGCTATTGGCATACCAACATTTACAAATTCACCCTTTTTTACATTTAGTGCATACAAATATCTATTTTTTGCTCTAATATTTTTTTTAGATATTCTATCTTTTAATAAATCTATCTTTTGCTCAAGTGTTACTTTTTGATTTTTTAAATTTAAAATTTTCTCTAGCGTTGCACTATATTGACTCTTTGCAGCTACAAAAGCTGCATATAAAGACTCTTTTTGACTAATTGAGCTACTACTTAAGGGAGAAACTTTTAAATAAAGTTGCCTCTTTTTCTCAAAACTTCTCTTTAAAGGAGGTAAAATATTTTGATTTACACTTATCATCTTTTTTATTAACTCTAAAGAGTCTTGTGTATGCTTTAAATCAAGTTTATCTAATTTATCATCAACCCTTATATATACCCCATTTACAACTTTGCCTTCAAGATTACTCTTAGCTTCAATAACATTACCATTAACCTCTGATTTAATAATAATACTCTCATATGGTTCTAATTTAGCATAGTGTTCATCTGCAAAAACTATGCTAAAAACTCCTAAAATTATAAAAAAAACTCTATTCATTAATATCCTAAACTGTTAGTATTTAGTAAAAAATTAAAAAAACTCTCAACTAAACACTAAATATTTACCAAATAAAATAAAGGGTATAGCTATAAGCCGAGTTCTGTATTAGATAGTTATTTATCTAAACTAGCTATTACTAACTAGTTTTAGCGAAGTGCTTATAGTTGCAAGGCTTATACCAAGCACTTCTTGCTGCGAATTGGGTTTACCTAGCTACCTATATTACTATAAGCACTGGTAGGCTCTTACTCTACCCTTTCACCTTTTACCAGCCCACACTTAAATTAGCTATAATTAAATAGTTTCTTCAACTTTACTCATAATAGCACTTTAAATAAAATATAGCTATAAAAAGTGTGGGCTGGTAGTCTTCTCTCTGTTGCACTTGCCCTTGGGTTACCCCAGCCATCTGTTAGATGGAATCCTGCCTTGCTGCAGCCCGGACTTTCCTCTACAAAATGTAGCAACTATCTGCTATACCCTTATCTTATTATACCATATTTTGACAATTTAAACCAATATTGTTATAATATTTAATATAATTATAAAAAATATAAGGAGAATAAATTGAAATTAAAACTTTTATCAATAACAACAGTTATAGCTCTATTAACTTCAGGATGCTCTGTTGGAAGCCAATCATTGGTTCCTGATAACTCAAATACAAGAACACAAAATGGTGCTTTAATTGGAGGGCTTTTAGGTGCGGTAGTTGGAGCATCACAATCTCACAATAAATTAAAAGGTGCATTAATTGGTGGAGCCGCTGGTGCTGCTGTAGGTGCAGGAACTGGCTATTTATTAGACCAACAAGCAAATGAAATTGCAAATGCCTTAGGAACAGGAGTAAACAACGACCCATTAGCTGCACTTGACCCAAGCAAAAGTATAATTGTATCTAAAGGTAACAACTATGTTAAGATAATGTTTAGAGATTCTATGATGTTTGCAGTAAACTCAGACCAACTACAACCAAATGCAAGAAATCAAGTCTTAAAAATTGCTCAATTACTTAAAAGATATCCTCAAACTTCTGCTCAAATTGCAGGATTTACAGATAGCACAGGTAGCTACCAATATAACCTAGCTCTATCAAATAGAAGAGCGCAATCTGTTGCAAGAGTTATTAGAAGCTATGGTGTAAGCAATCCTATTTATGCAAAGGGGTGTTCATATAATAAACCTTTAGTGCCTAATAAAACACCTCAACAAAAAGCACTAAATCGCCGTGTAGAGATATACCTATACAACAACCCAGCAGATGCAATCGACCCTTGCAGACAATAGCTAAATACTTTTCCCCTATCCATCAGCAAACCCGAACTTCTTCGGGTATAAAAGTTGTTTTACTTTAAGTGCTAATTTTTTGCTAAAAGATTATGCCTTTGCACAAACCTTGTGCTTTGCACTCTCTTTAAGAAGTTTGCGCTTCCAATGCTATTGGAAACCCGAACTTGTTCGGGTCTAAAAACTCACACTTTTAAATGTTAATTCTCAACTATAAACTCTATTGCATTTATATAACTTTGCAAATTCAATTTTGCACCCTTATAAGCAATATCAAAAGCAGTTCCATGATCAACAGAGGTTCTTAAAATTGGCAAATTTAAACTTACATTTATGCTTTTATCAAAATATAGAGCTTTTAGTGGTGCTAAGCCTTGGTCATGATACATTGCAACCATATATTTATATTTTTTTCTAACATTTGGGGTAAATGCAATATCTGGCACCAAAACCCCTACATACTGCTTAAAACCAAGCTTTTTATTAACCTTTTTTATAGCTTTTTTTATTTTTTTCTCTTCATTACCTAAAACTCCATTATCTCCAGCATGTGGATTAAGCCCAAGCACTCCAATTTGCTCTTTTGTATTAAGACTACTACTTAAATCTAATAAAAACTCTTTAAGCCTCTTTGTTTTTACTTTAGTAGCAACCTCCTTTAGTGCAATATGCTCTGTAAAAAGTGCAACATAAAGCTCTTGGCACCCTAGCATCATAATAGCATCTTTATTAAAGTAGCCTCGTAAAAAATCGGTATGTCCTACATAATTAAATCCAGCTTTGCTCCAAGACTCTTTATTAATTGGCAAAGTGCATATAGCATCAACAACCCCTAATTCAGCCAACTTTATAGCTTTGGCAAAAGAGAATATACTATACTCTCCACTTTTTTTGCTAACTTTACCTGGTTTTATTTTAAATTTTTTTGCTTTTGGAGATATGGTTTTAAAATCTTTAGGCACACTAATTTTTAGCAACTTAGCAGCTTGTTTTAACATGGTTTTATCTATTATATAAATTGGCTTTATTATTTTACTAAGCTCTTTATGCGCCCTTAGAGCTATCTCAATACCAATACCGTTTAAATCACCAATACTAATTGCTACTTTTTTCATACTATTCCCTTTTGTAAAAACAAAGCTTTATAAAGCTACTTTTAACTTTTAATTTTCATCAACTCTTTCATATCCAATATTGCCTTCTCTAGCCCTGTAAATATGCTTCTTGCTATTATGCTTTGTCCAATATTTAGCTCTTCTATATGCTCTAACTCTACAATCTCTTTAACATTTTGATAATTAAGTCCATGCCCAGCAGCTACATTAATATTCATCTCTTTTGCCAAAACACTTAAACATCTTAAATTTTGTAACTCCTCTTCTAGCATCTTTTTAAGCTCTGCTCTTGGCAACTCTAACTCTTTTATAGAGTGCTTACTTTTACTTAAATTACTATAAAGCATTGCCCAAATATTTGCATATTTACCAGTATGAAACTCTATCCACTCTACTCCAAGTGCTTTGCTAAGCTCAACTGCCTCTTTAGTTGGATCTATAAATAGAGATACCTCTATTTCATTTTCTTGAAGCTTTTTTATAGCATTTGTTAATTTAAAATTATTCAAATTAAGCGCTAAACCACCCTCTGTTGTAACCTCTTCTCTCTTTTCTGGCACTAAAGTTGCACGGAGAGGTTTAAGAGAGCATACAATTTCGATAATCTCTTCATCAATAGCACACTCTAAATTAACTGGCAATACAGAGTGTTCTAAAATATCTTTAACATCTTTATCTTGAATGTGGCGTCTATCTTCTCTTAAGTGTATAGTAATTTGATCAGCCCCAGCTCTATCACAAATACTTAAAGCATCAATTAAATTAGGATTATTTGCCTCTCTTGCCTCTCTTAAGACTGCAATATGATCAATATTTACTCCAAGTTTCATAAGCTATCTCCAAAAAATAATTATGTATTATATCACAAATAACTACTTATTAAAATCATAGAGCTTTTCTTTAGCGCCTTTATGATAAAATACTACAATTTTTTTTAAAGGTATAAAATATGAGCAAAAAAGAGATTAAAAAGGTAGTTTTAGCTTATTCTGGTGGCTTAGATACAAGCGTTATTTTAAAGTGGTTGCAAGAGGAGTATGGAGCAGAGGTTGTTACTTTTACTGCAGACCTTGGACAAGGTGAAGAGGTAGAACCAGCACGCCAAAAAGCAATAAAACATGGAATTAAACCAGAGAATGTATTTATTTTAGATATTCAAGAGGAGTTTGTTAAAGATTATGTATTCCCAATGTTTAGAGCAAATGCAATTTATGAGGGTGAATATCTTTTAGGAACATCAATTGCTAGACCATTAA
Source organism: Campylobacteraceae bacterium (assembly GCA_027066355.1). Classification (GTDB taxonomy): domain Bacteria; phylum Campylobacterota; class Campylobacteria; order Campylobacterales; family Sulfurovaceae; genus JAADEQ01. The sequence continues at coordinate 3,165 of JAMONW010000098.1, read as the reverse complement.
TTGCTAAAAAGCAAATTGAGATTGCAAAGCAAGTTGGAGCAGATGCAGTTGCGCACGGAGCTACTGGTAAAGGGAATGATCAAGTTAGATTTGAAATTGGTTACCTTAGCCTAAATCCAGAAATTACCGTAATTGCTCCATGGCGTGAGTGGGACTTAAATAGCCGTGAAAAACTACTTGCATATGCAAAAGAGCATGGCATTGAAATTGAAGCTAAACATATGGATGAAGATGGAAATCCAAAAGTTAGCCCCTATTCAATGGATGCAAACTTACTACATATTTCATATGAGGGACTACACCTAGAAGACCCATATAATGAGCCAGAAGAGAGTATGTGGCTTTGGACAAACTCTCCTGAAAAAGCACCAGATAAGGCTGAATATATTACTATTGGCTATGAAAATGGCGACCCAGTTAGCATAAATGGCGAAAAACTAAGCCCTGCAACACTTCTTAGAACTCTAAATGAGTATGGTAATAAACACGGAATTGGAAGAGTTGATATTGTTGAAAACCGCTATGTTGGAATGAAAGCAAGAGGATGCTATGAAACACCAGGTGGAACAATTATGCTAAAAGCACACCGTGCAATTGAGTCAATTACATTAGATAGAGAAGAGGCGCACCTAAAAGATGAACTTATGCCAAGATATGCAAAGTTAATCTATAATGGATATTGGTTTAGCCCAGAGCGCGAAATGCTACAAGCTGCAATAGATAAAACACAAGAGAATGTTAATGGAGAGGTTAGATTAAAACTCTATAAAGGTAATGTAGAAGTTGTTGGCAGAAAATCGCCAAACTCATTATACTCACCTGCTCACTCTACTTTTGAAGAGGATGAAGTATATAATCAAAAAGATGCAGAAGGCTTTATTAAACTAAATGCTCTTCGCTTTATAATTGAGGGCGAAAAACAACCAAATAGAGCTAAAAAATATCTAAGCCAAGATAATTCAAATCTTACATCAGAGTCTAAAAAAGAAGAGAAAAAGAGTTTTGGTAAAAAACTTGCTGACTTTTTAGGAATACAGTAATTTATGGATATTTTAATAAGTTACCATAGAGTTCTAGTAGAGATTTTACTAGGTGCAATTTTTTTAAATATATTTATTGTTTATTCAACAAAAAATAACTTTGAAAAAACAATAAAGTGGAGCAGAATTGGATACTTTATATTCTGGGCTATTTGGGCAATGGTGGTTTTTAGTGGCTTAATTGTTTTTGTATTTATGAAACAAAAATTGAACTTAGCAATTGATACAATGATATTAGCTTCTATCGCTCTGCCACTCTTAGATGGATATAGAGCAATTAAAGTTGCTAAAATATGGCAAGAGGGTAAAGTTGCTTTTACTTTGGCACTTAAAATCTTACTTTTAGAAGTAGCAGCAGTTACTGCTGTTACAATTTTAGCAATAGTAAAATAATGCAATTTTTATACCATAAAGAGGCATCTAAGCAAATTGTTACAATAGAGGGTGAAGAGCATAAATATCTATTTAAAGTGCGCCGCTTAAAAAATGGCTCTTATATAGAGCTTAGAAACTTAATAGATAACAACTTATATCTTTATAAAATTATAAATATTAATAAAAAAGATGCAACTTTGGAGCTTCTTGGCTTTGAAGAAAAAGCAGTTATACCAAGCAAAAAGCTAACAATTGCTTGGTGCATAATTGACCCAAAAAATATAGAAAAAGTTTTGCCAATGCTAAATGAAATTGGTGTTAGTAAAATTGTATTTATAAAATGTGCCTACTCTCAAGCAAATTTTAAAATAAAAAAAGAGCGCTTAGAGAAGATTTTAATTAACTCCTGCCAACAGTGCGGACGCACAAATTTTATAGAGTTTGAGTTTGAATCATCAATTCAAAGCTACCTCAATAAATATCCAAATAGCTATTTGTTAAACTTCTCAAATAATAAATTAAATACCCAAATAGAAAATATAAACTCAATAGCAATTGGTTGTGAGGGTGGATTAAGCAAAGATGAGATAGCTTTATTTAGCCAAGAAAAGGTTCTTGGCTTAAATACAAATACTATCTTAAAGAGTGAAAGTGCAGTTGTTAGTGTAGCCTCTAAAATACTACTATAATCTACATTTTTTTTACCTATTTTGACATATATTAAGAGTTTATTAGTATATTTAGTTATAATTTTACAAATTTAAAAACTAAAGGATTTTAATGAAAAAAATTGCAAAAAATGGAACTATTGTTTTATCTTTAGCTCTTATTATTGCTGGTTGTAGTGGCAAAAAAAGCCTTCAAGAAGCAAAGAGTGATTTTAATAAAACTATATCTGCACTTAGTAGCTATGGTATAGATGCAAAATCTCAAAAAGATAAGTTTGTAGTTGAGATAAAAAATAGCAAACTACTATCAAAGAGAATTTTATCTAACTTAAATATATATGATATAGATGGAAGATACACAAACTTCTTAAGTAGCTTAATTGCATCTAAAAAATTTGGTGTTGATGTAGATTGGAATAAATATAGAGAACATAAAGCAAAAAGTGTATATGTTTACTATTTAGGCGATGATAAAACTTCAGCTCATATAAAAGAGTTAATTTCAAAAAAGGCTATTGGTGCATACTTAACTTTTAATAAAGATGACAAATTAACCAATATTGATTTTAAAGATATTAACGATAAATACACAACAAAAAATGGAATTCAAAATACTCTCCAATTAACTGGTGCTAATATTGTTATTACACCTCAAGAGGGAGAGAAACAAAAATATACTCTAAATAGTGGTAAATTAACTATATCTGATAACAAAGGGAATAACCTAAACTTTAGTGGTCTTAAATGTGATGTTGATAAAGATAATGCTTATCTTGGCTCTATAAAGTGCCAAGCACCTAAAATGACAGGATTATTTAAAAACAAAAGAGGCAATAACTCTAAATTAACAATTGAGAATATCTCAATAGATTCAATTGCAAAAGCAAAATCAGGAAAAGTTAATCAAGATGTTAAATTTTTAATATCTAATTTACTTGTAAGTAATGATAATAGACAAAAAACTGATATTGTTTTAAAAAATATTAAACTTAATATGCAAAGTTTAGCAAGTGAAGATGCCTACAAAAAAATATATGAATCATATAAAAATATCTCTTCTAAAAAAGAGGATATGGCTAAAA
>JAMONW010000097.1 GCA_027066355.1 Campylobacteraceae bacterium | reverse complement strand
CTAGGAGTTTAGTGCTATTGATACCACTTATTTTGCCATATATAAACATACCACCTTTTGGTTTTTGGTAGTTAAATTGTGGCAACTCTTTATCTAAAACTTTACTAAAATAGTTGCACTTTTTTTGATAATACTCTCTTGTTTTTTGCAAATTTTTATTATACTTTAGTTCTTGTTTTAAAAGCTCTGCAACGATTTTTTGCGTTATTGTTGATGTGTGTAAATCCATCGCCTCTTTATAGGCAATTAAGCTCTCTAATATCTTTTTATCTGCTCTAATATAGCCTACTCTAAGAGATGGAGCTAAAACTTTAGAGAAGCTCCCAAGTAGTATGCTATTTTTGGGTGCAAAAGATGATATACTTGGAGTTGCCTTATTAAAATATAGCTCACTATATGGGCTATCTTCTATTAAAATAGCACTTTTTTCTTTAATAAGTTTTGCAATTTCTTTTCTCTTTTTTAAAGAGTATCTAATAGCTGTTGGATTTTGAAAATCTGGTATTAAATAGAGCAATTTATCTTTTGTTATCACTTTTTTAAGAGCCTTTATATCTATGCCATTGTTTAAAAGCTTTATAGGATTTGTAGTAATTTTATTTAACTTAAAAAGATTTAAAGCCCCAAGATATGATGGCTTTTCGATTATAATTGATAAATTTGCATAATATCTGCAAACAATATCTAAAGCTTGTTGAGAGCCAGATGTAATTAAGATATTATTAGCTTTTGTTTTAAATCCATTTTTGGTATATCTTTTTGCAATCTCCTCTCTTAAGTCATTATCTCCCCAAGAGTTTGAGTATTGTAAAACTTCTCTATTTTGTAAAATTTTATTAGCTACTTCTTCTATTAAACTTTGTGGAAAAGTATCTATATTTGGGAGTCCACCAGCAAAACTTATAGTTTTATCTGTGGTATTTTCTAAAATCTCTCTTATAAATGAGCGTTTCATGGTATATCCTTTTTTAAGCTAAATTGTAGCAGTAACAAAAAGATATATCTATACTAAAAGTGCTAAATTAATTATCTATTTTTGCTTAATATATTGTTATAATATGCTTATGAAAAATAGCACTAAAAATATTCATACACAAATAGCAAATAATGCACTCTATTATATATACAAATATATTGATAGCGATATTAATATAGATACACTATCAAAAGAGTTAGGTGTAAGCCGTTTTCATCTGCAACGCCTTTTTAAAGAGCAAATTGGAACAAATATTTATGAAACTATAAAATCTATACGCCTTCATAAAGCCTCTAACTTATTAATTACAAATCAAGGTTCAACAATTAGCGAAGTTGCTAAGCTTTGTGGGTATAGTTCTCAAAGTTCATTTATAAGGGTTTTTAAAGAGCGCTTTAAGATGACACCAACAACATGGCGCAAGGGTGGATATAAAAAATATAGCAACTCTATTATAAAAAGCTCTAAAAGTGCATCTAAATCTATTGCAAATTTTAATAACTTAGAGGCACAAATTGTGAAACAACCTGATATTAGGGTATATTATATAAGACATAAAGGATATAGTAGCAGAATAAAAGATATTTGGCAAAGGCTAAGAGCTTGGCAAATTAGCAACAATATAGAGTCTTATAAAGAGATTGCCATATATCATGATAACCCCGTAATTACACCACTTGCAGAGTGCAGATATATAGCATCTGTTGCAGCAGATAAAGAGCTAAACAATACTCAACTTCCTAGTTTTATAATACCTGGTGGGTTATATGTAAAATTTAAAGCAAAAGGTAAATATGGTGATATTTTAAAGCTCTTAGAGTGGATATATCACCATTGGTTACCAAATTCAGGTTATGAGGCAACTACACTTCCTTCATACTCAATGTTTAAAAAAAATCACTTTTTAAGTAGTGATAATACTTTTGATTTGGAGTTTTATTTGCCAGTAGTATTAAGGTAGATAGTGTATAATTTTTAAAATTTAAGGAGCAAAAATGAATATTTTATCTACATACCAAACTACAATGCTTCTTAATATTTGGCGTTAGCCTACTACTTATTTTACTTGTAATTTAATTATTACAGATTTTTTTATCCCAAGTTTAACTATAATAATTAAATGGCAGTAGTGCCACATTAAAAAGAGGTTTAATATGAAATTAAAAGATATAGTCCCATGGGGACGAAATTTACAAGAGTATGTAGATATGTTTAATTTAACTAAATATGATTTAGAGTTAAATATATTAGGCTGTGGAGATGGACCAGCATCTTTTAATGTAGAGTTAAATAGTAGAGGTGGCAGTGTAATATCTATAGACCCAATTTATAGCTTTAGCAAAGAGCAAATAGAAAAAAGAGTTTTAGAGGTAAAAGAGGATGTTTTAGAGCAAATTGTAAAAAATAGAGATAGTTTTGTGTGGAAAAACTTTAATAATCCAAGCCATTTAATGCAAGTAAGACTTAGTGCAATGGAATATTTTTTAAAAGATTATGAGCTTGGTAAAAAAGAGGGCAGATATATCAATGCAAAATTACCAAAGTTGCCTTTTAAAAGAGATAGTTTTGATTTAGCTCTAAGCTCTCATTTTCTATTTTTGTATAGTGAGCATTTAGATTTAGAGTTTCATTTAAAATCAATTTTAGAGATGCTTAGAGTTACAAAGGAGATACGCATTTTCCCAATTGTTACACTAAAAAATGATAAATCTCCTCACTTGCAAGGAGTTATTGAAGCTTTAGAGAATAGAGGGTTTAAATCTAAAATAGTTACAACAAATTATGAGTTTCAAAAAGGTGGATTTAAGATGCTTCAAGTAAAGAGGCTATAACTCTTATTTAGTTAAACTACACAATATTATTTAGCTAATAAATTTTAAGAGATTAATAAAATGAATAAAAATAGTATTCGTGGCTTAATACAAATGTTTATTGTTACACTAATTTGGGGTTCAGTGCCAATTGTAGGGGTAATGTCTGCCTTGCCAAGTGCAGTTTTTGTATTTTTTAGGGTGCTTTTTGCCTTGCCATTTATGTTCTATTTTTCTTTAGTATATTTTTAGCTTATATAATTTTAAATCAAATACCAAGTAGTTATCAAATTATAGGTGCTACTCTTATTGTAGTTTCTGGCATAATTGTAAGTATTAAAGAAAGTTAAATAAAAATTTATACAAAAAAAGCCTAAGCTTTATTTGTATCTAAAAGTAATTCTACCTTTATCAAGAGAGTAAGGTGTAAGTTCTACTTTTACTTTATCACCAGGTAGGATTTTTATGTAGTGCATTCTCATTTTACCTGCAATATGGCATAAAACATTATGACCATTTTCTAACTCTACTCTAAAAGTTGCATTAGGTAAGGCTTCTACAACTTTTCCATCAATTTCGATTACATCATCTTTTGCCATTGTTTCCTCCTTTAGGGATTTGTTAATATTACTGCTTTTCCATCTACTACTGCTACTTGGTGTTCATAATGGCTTCCATTTAATCCATCACTACTTACAACGCTCCATTTATCATCTAATATAACTGGGCTTTGCTCTTTTTGGCAAACCATTGGTTCTAAGCAAAATACCATACCATTTTTTATTTTTGGGCCAGATTTAACTTTACCATCAACATAATTTGGGATATTTGGCTCATCGTGTGGCTTTTTACCAATACCATGCCCACAAAAATCTCTTAATGGAACATAACCAGCATTAATTATTGATTGTTCTAAAATGTAGCTTAACTCTTTAAATCTCATTCCAACTTTTATTGATTCAATAGCCTCATATAGGGCATCTTTAGAGCAATTAATAAGTTTTTGATTATCATCACTTATTTTACCAACAGCCATAGTAATTGCTGCATCTCCATAATATCCATCAAGTAATGTTCCTATATCAAGACCTAAAATATCACCCTCTTGAACTTTATAATCAGTTGGAACACCATGAATTATTACTTCATTTACTGATGTGCAAACACTAGCAGGAAAACCATATAAACCCTTAAAAGAGGGTTTTGCACCTTGTTTTAAAATAAACTCTTCACCAAGAGCATCAATTTCAACTAAACTCATACCTGGCTTTACAAGGTTTTGTAGATACTCAAGAGTTTGCCCAACAATAGCACCAGCACGGCGCATTGTTTCAATCTCTTGAGCTTTTCTTAGTGGTATTGCCATTATCTACAAACCTATATTACCAGGGGTTTGGTATTGACCCATCATTCTTTGAGCTTCAATTTTTCTCATAGTATCAAGTGCAACTTGAACAATAATTAAAACTGCAGTTCCACCAAAATAGAAGGATGCACCAAGAGAGCTAATAATAGCAAATGGGACTGTTGAAATAATGGCTAAATATAATGAACCCCAAACTGTTAATTTACTTGCTACATCATTTAAAAACTCTTTTGTTTGCTCACCTGGACGAACACCTGGTATAAAACCACCCTGTTTTTTAAGGTTTTCTGCAATATCTTTAGCATTAAATTGAATAGAAGCATAGAAAAATGCAAAGAATATAATAAATACAAACATTAATACATTATAGAGTAATCCGCCAGGAGTAAGTGCGTCTGATATTGCCTCTGCTATTGGGTTTTTACTTGATTTTAAAATTGTTAGTGGAAACATTAAAATTGCACTAGCAAAAATTGGAGGAATAACTCCTGATATATTTAATCTAACTGGAATATAATTCATTACTTTTTTATTTTGATTTTGCATAATTGTTTTTCTTGAGTAACTAATTGGAACTCTTCTCTCACCAAGTTCAATATAGATTATTGTTAAAATTGTTAATACAATAACAACAAATATTCCAATTACAACTGCAAAATCCATACTACCAGCATTTACTTGTGATATTGTATTACCAATTGCACGAGGAATTCCAGAAACAATACCTGCAAAGATAATCAAAGATATACCATTACCAATACCTCTTTGAGTAATTTGTTCACCAAACCACATTAAAAGCATTGTTCCAGTTAACATTGAAAATACTGCTAAAATAATAAATGTAGTCATATTATCAAGTAATACTGCACCTTGCCCACCATTTCCCATATGTTGCAATCCAAATGATACACCAATAGCTTGAACTACTGTAATAAATATAGTAAAGTATCTAATAATTTGCATATATTTTTGCATACCATCACGCTCTTTTTTCATTTGACCAAGCGCTGGGAATGTAGCAGCAAGAAGTTCCATAACAATTGAAGCTGTAATATAAGGCATAATACCTAGTGATATAATACTTAAACGACTAATAGCATTACCACTAAACATATTAGCAAGACCTAAGGCATTATTAGAGTTTTGTTCAAAAAACTGTCTAATAACATCCAAGTTAACCCCAGGAACTGGGATATATGCTAATACTCTATAAGCAAAAAGGAAACCAAGTGTAATAAGTATCTTTTGCGTTAGTGAATTCATAATTACTTCCCGCTAGTTGTTACTGCGTCATCCTTAATTTTAGCAGCTAAATCTTTTGCGCCACTACCAATAAGTTTAACTCTAGTTACACTTTTAGATAACTTATGAACACTTTTAATGCTCTCTAAAGTAATCTCATCAAGCTCTGCAACTGCTTTGATTTTTTCAACATTAATTACATATGGTTTAACTACTCTTGATGTAAAACCAATTTTAGGCAATCTTTTTGCAAGTGGCATTTGTCCACCCTCAAAATTTCTCTTTCTTGAGTAACCTGAACGAGATTTTTGTCCTTTTTGACCACGCCCTGCAGTTTTACCTGTGCCTGAACCTTGACCACGCCCTACTCTTTTTTTGTTATGAGTAGAACCTGGAGCTGGTTGTAGATTATGTAAACCCATTTCTGCTCCTTAACCTTTTATTCTTGTTAGTGCTTCAATAGTGCATCTAACAACATTGTTTGGATTGTTTGAACCAATCGATTTTGCAATTATATCTTTAATACCTGCAAGTTCGATTACTGGTCTTGCAGCACCCCCTGCAATTGCTCCTGTTCCCTCACTAGCTGGTCTTAGAACTAATCTACTAGCTTTATACTTATGCTCAATATCGTGAGCAATTGTTGTGCCTTTTAAATTAACTTTTACTAAGTTTTTAAATGCATCATCAACTGCTTTTTTAATTGCATCAGGAACCTCTTTTGCTTTACCATAACCATATCCAACAGTTCCTTTTTTATCGCCAATAACTACTAAAGCAGTAAATCTAAATCTTCTACCACCCTTTACAACTTTAGTAACACGCCCGATGTTTACTACGATCTCTTCGAAATCATCTCTATTAATATTATCCATCAGAGTTCCTTAAAATTTTATTCCAGACTCTCTAAGAGCCTCTGCAAATGATGCTACAACACCATGATAAAGGTATCCATTTCTATCAAATACGATTGTTTCTACACCTGCAGCTTTTAATTTGTCGCCTAAATCTTTAGCAACAGTAGCCGCACCATCTTTATTTGATTTAACACCAAGCTTAATTCCATCAGAGTAAGCAATTGTATGACCTTTTGTATCATCTATTGCTTGTGCGTAAAAGTGTTTGTTTGATCTAAACACTGTTACTCTAGGTCTGCTCTCGCAACCAGAGATATTAGCACGAACTCTTTTTTTACGCTGAATATAGCGTCTGTTTTTAGTTTTTTGCACTCTTTTTAACATATCCTGGCTCCTTATTTACCTGCTGCTTTACCAGCTTTTCTAATGATAACTTCATCAGTATATTTAACACCTTTACCTTTATAAGGCTCTGGTGGACGGAAACTTCTAATTACTGCAGCTGCTTGACCAACTTGCTGTTTATCTGTTCCAGAAATAGTGATAATATTTTTCTCAACTTTTACCTCTAAACCTTCTGGTATTTCGTAATTAACTGGATGAGAGAAACCAAGTTGTAACTCTAATGTTTTACCATTAACTTGCGCTCTATAACCAACACCATTAATCTCTAAAGATTTAGAAAAACCTTTATCTAAACCTATTAAAATATTGTTTAATAGTGATCTGTATGTTCCCCAGAAAGCTGAAGATTGCTTAGTATCATCAACTCTACTTAATTTAACCTCTTTTTCAGCAATATCAACTACAACACGACCGTGTGTTTCTAATCTCTTTTCTAAATTGCCTTTTTTAGCAACAATTACTGTTCCATCTAGGCTAACTTCTACACCAGAAGGTATAGCTACTGGCTCTTTTCCAACTCTTGACATACCTAGACCTCCTTACCAAATACTACAGATGATTTCACCACCAACGCCAAGCTTAAAAGCTTCGTCATTTGGTAAAACACCTTTGTTAGTTGAAACGATTAGTGTTCCATAACCGTTTTTAAAGTTTTTAATTTCATCTCTACTCTTGTGGATACGACGACCCGGCTTAGAGATTCTTTTAACCTCATTGATAACACATCTTTCGTTGTCATCATACTTTAGTGTAACTTTAATTGCTTTTTTATTGTTACCTAAATCTTCTATACTAAAACTCTCTAAATAACCCTTATCTACAAGAATAGAAACAATAGCCTCAATCATTTTTGAGTGTAGAAGAGTTGTAGTATCAAGTCTTCTCATGCCTGCATTTCTTATTCGAGTAAGAGAGTCTGCAATAATGTCTGTCATCATCTTTTACTCCTTAATTACCAGCTTGATTTACGCATACCAGGAATTAAACCCTCGTTTGCCATTTTTCTTAAACAAATTCTACAAATTCCAAAATCTCTATAAACAGAGTGTGGTCTTCCACAAATTGAACATCTTGTATAACCTTGAACCTTAAACTTTGGCTTTCTTTTAGCCTTTGCTATCATAGACTTCTTAGCCATTATTTCTTTCCTTTCGCAAATGGCATACCAAGCTTTTCTAAAAGCGTAAATGCCTCTTTGTCATCTTCAGTGTTTGTAATAATTGCAATATTCATACCATGAGTCTTCATAATAGAATCATAAGTAACTTCTGGGAACATTAACTGCTCATCTAAACCAAAGTTATAGTTACCACGACCATCAAATCCCTTTCTTGGAACTCCACGGAAATCTTTAACTCTTGGTAATGCAATAGATATAAGTTTATCTAAGAAGTTATACATATTTTCACCTCTTAGCGTAACTTTAATACCACTAGGCGCACCCTCTCTTGCTTTAAAACCAGCAACTGATTTTTTTGCATTTACAATAACTGCCTTTTGACCAGCAATTAAAGAGATAGTATCAGCCATATTTTTAATAAGTTTATTATCTTTACCCTCTTCACCAGCACCAACACTAATTACGATTTTCTCTAACTTTGGAGTTAGCATAACATTTTTAATATTAAGCTCTTCTCTTAAAGCTGGAGCTAATGAGTCATATTTTTCTTTAAGTCTGCTCATAATTATCCTTCAACTTTCTTTACATTAGAGATATGAATTGGCATCTCTTTATCAACAAAGCCACCATCTTTATTCTCTTCTGTTGGTTTAACTGTTTTTTTAGCAATTTTACAACCTGCAACGATAACAGCATCTTTTTTAGGAAGAACTTTTAAAACTTCTCCTGTTTTGCCCTTATCATCACCAGCGATAATAATTACAGTATCGCCCTTTTTAATTTTAAATTTCTTAGCCATTACCAAACCTCCGGTGCAAGTGATACGATCTTCATGAAACCTGCATATCTTGTTTCTCTAGCAACAGGTCCAAAGATACGAGTTCCTATTGGCTCTTTTTTATCATCAACAATTACTGCTGCATTATCATCAAATCTAATTAAAGATCCATTTTCTCTTTGAATCTCTTTTTTAGTTCTAACAATTACAGCTTTAACAACTTTACCTTTTTTAACTTTTCCATTTGGAGTAGCTTTTTTAACAGATGCAACAATAACATCACCAATACTTGCGTATCTTCTTTTAGAACCACCTAAAACTTTAATACACATAATCTCTTTAGCACCACTATTGTCTGCTACATTTAATCTTGTGAAACTCTGAATCATTAGCCCTCTCCTCTTTGTGTAATTTCAAGAAGACGGAAAGCTTTATTTTTAGATAATGGACGGCACTCAATTGCACTAATCACATCACCTACATTAGCTTCGTTTTTCTCATCATGAACTAAATATTTTTTAAATCTCTTAACAGTTTTATGGTATCTTGGGTGTAAAACCTTTCTTTCAACCAAAACTGTTGCTGTCTTATCACCAGCTTTTTTTACTACTTTTCCAGATATTACTCTTTTTGGCATTGCTCACCCTTTACTTAGCAGCATTAATTGCTGTTTTAATTCTTGCAACATCTTTTTTTGCAGCTCTAAGCTCTGCTGTATTTGTCAGTTGCATAGTTTTTAACTTAACTTTTAGTGTAAACACCTCTAGTCTTTTCTCTTTTAATAGTGCATTTAACTCTTCTACACTTTTATTTTGAAGATCAGTATATTTCATTGCTATCTTCCCTTGAAATAATTTTAGTTTTGAAAGGTAGTTTATGACACGCCAAAGTAAGCGCAGCTCTTGCTAACTCTTCGTTAACACCTGCCATTTCAAAGATAATTCTACCAGGTTTTATATTCATAACCCACTTCTCTACTGCACCTTTACCTTTACCCATTCTTGTTTCAAGAGGTTTTTTAGTTAAAGGCTTATCTGGGAAAACTCTAATCCAAGTTTTTCCTGTTCTGTTTACTTTTCTTGTCATTGCAATACGCGCAGACTCAATTTGGCGAGAATCAATTCTACCAGCTTCTGTAGCTTTAATAGCAAACTCACCAAACTCAATTTTATTACCACGGAAAGCTTTACCACGGTTTCTACCTTTTTGTTGCTTTCTCCATTTGGTTCTTTTTGGCATTAACATAGCTTATTCTCCTCTTCTTTTTCTACCACGACCACGAGACTCTTTTTTCTCTGGTTGGATACCTTTTTGAAGAACTTCACCCTTGAAGATCCAAACTTTAATACCTATATTTCCATAAGTAGTTAAAGACTCTGCAAAACCATAATCAATTTTTGCTCTTAGTGTATGTAGAGGAACTCTACCTTCAAGATACCACTCAGTTCTTGCCATTTCAGCACCACCAAGTCTTCCAGAACAAGAGATTTTAATACCTTTAGCCCCTTGCTTTAAAGCACCTTGAATAGCTTTTTTCATTGCACGACGGAAAGCAACACGACGCTCAATTTGTTGAGCAACATTCTCTGCAACTAATTGCGCATTTGCAAGAGGTTTTTTCTCTTCTTTAATATTAATTGCAACACTTTTATTAAGAGTTTTTTGAAGCTTAGCTTTAAGCTTTTCAATATCTGCACCCTTTTTACCAATTACAATACCAGGTCTTGCAGTTACTATTGTTACTCTAACTTTTTTAAGTGTTCTTTCAATAATAATATTACTTACACCTGCAAAGAAAAGCTCTTTTTTAATTAATTTACGAATTCTGTAATCTTCTTCAATAAATGAAGGAGCTCTATCTTTTGCTGGGAACCATCTTGAATCCCAGTTTCTATTAATTCCTAGTCTTAGACCTATTGGATTAACTTTTTGACCCATAGTTACGCATCCTTTCCATCATTTTTACTAGCAGGAGCTACCTCTACAAGAATATGAGAAGTTGGCTTTAAAATTCTACTTGCCGTTCCTCTAGCTCTTGGTCTCCAACGCTTCATATATGAAGCTTTATCAACTCTACAAGAAGTTACTACAACCTCTTCTGGCTCATATCCACCATTTGCAACTGCTGATGCAATTACACCTGAGATAATCTCTGCAGCTTTATTTGGCATAAATTGAAGAGATGCTAAAGCTAACTCAGCATTCATTCCTTGCACTTCTCTTGCTACAAGTCTTGCTTTTGTAGGTGAAACTCTTACAAATTTTAATAATGCTCTACTCATATTAACCTACCTTCTTTTGAACAGTGCCTTTATGGCCTCTAAATGTTCTAGTTGGTGCAAATTCACCAAGCTTATAACCAACATGTCCTTCTGTAATATATACAGGAACAAATTGTCTTCCATTATGAACATTGATTGTTAAACCAATCATCTCAGGAAATATCATTGATCTTCTTGACCAAGTTTTAATAGGCTTGTGAGAGCCTTCTTCTTTTGCTTTTTTAACCTTTTTTGCTAGATGGTCATCTATAAAAGGTCCTTTTTTTAATGATCTTGCCATATCCTAACCCCTTACTTTTTCTTGCGTCTTGAGATAATTAACTTATCACTAGCTTTTTTCTTACGAGTTTTGAAGCCTTTTGTTGGCATACCCCAAGGACTTACTGGATGACGACCAGAGTTTGTTTTACCTTCACCACCACCGTGTGGGTGATCAATTGGGTTCATTGCACTACCTCTAGTTTGAGGTCTGATACCTCTGTGTCTATTTCTACCAGCTTTTCCAATTACCATATTTGCGAAATCTTCATTTCCAATTGTTCCAATTGTAGCCATACACTCACCTAAGATATATCTCATCTCACCACTTGGTAATCTTAGAGATACATACTTTCCATCTCTACCCATAATTTGTGC
>JAMONW010000096.1 GCA_027066355.1 Campylobacteraceae bacterium | reverse complement strand
CAACTTTGCATACAAACGATGCTACTTCATCTCTAACTCGTCTTATGGATATGGGAATTCAAGATTATCTATTAAGTTCAACACTAATTGGAGTTTTAGCTCAAAGATTAACAAGAAAACTTTGCCCACACTGTAAAGTGCCAACAATTTTACCAGATAGCGTAATAAAAGAGTTAGAGCTAGATGAAAAAAATATATACTACAAAGCAGTAGGTTGCAGACAGTGCGATTTTACTGGATATAGTGGAAGACAAGCAGTTGGAGAACTTTTTATTATGAGTGATGTTGTTAAAGATATGATGAAGCAAGGCTTAAACGACCATGAAATTAGAGAAGTTATGAAGAAGCAAGGTATGAAGACAATTGCAGATAAATTAAAAGATATGATGTCAAAAGGATTAACCAGCTATGAAGAGGCTGTAAGAGTTGGGATTATGGATAACTAATGAGTAAAAAACGCCCTGCATTTACACTTATAGAGATAATAGTATCTACAATACTGCTATCTATTGTCTTAATTGGTTTATATAGTGTTTTAGATACTCAAAGACGCTCAGTAATAAATATTAAAAAAAATTTAGATAAAAGTATGGATCACGATAGAGCAATAATGGCTTTATATGATGATTTACTACAAAGTGATGGCAATTTAACTATAAAAAAAGGGGAGAGAGATACTCTATGTATAAATAGCACAACACACTCTTTATATGAACTTGGAGTTGCTAAAGTGTGTTGGCTGGTTTTAAAAGATAAAGATACACTAATTAGAGTTGAAGGAAATGACTATAAATTACCTTTAGGTTTAGAAGATAGTGTTGAGGTAGATAGAGTTTTAGAGGGGGTTAGTGCGTTTGAAGTTGTAAGAGATAAAGATTTGATTTTTGTATATGCCCAGCAACTTAAAAAAGAGCCATATAGCTTTTTGTTACAAGGGATAAAACAACCTCCAAAACCAAAGCCCAAAAAGAAGAAAAAGCCCAAAAAACCAAACAATCTTAAGGGTAACTCAAATCAAAATCAAAATAAGCCTAAAAGTGATGCTAATACTACAAAGCCACCAGGCATAGAAAGTGGACTTTTTTAGACCACTTTAGTATAAGTTAAACAACATTAAATGGCACTAATTTTCTCATATTATAAAATATTTAAAAAATTCACTCAAGACTCTTGATAAATATTTCTTTTTTATATATAATAGACTAAATATTTTAACTTGTGATATAATGCTATCAAGGTATTAATATAAGAGAATCAAATAATTTTAGAAAGGGGTTTAGATGAATATAAACAAGCTTTTAGATAGAGCAGAAAGACTTTTTATTGAAAAAGATTATATCAATGCTCTAAAGCTTTATTCAATTGCTTTAAGTGAAAATAAAGAGAACCTAGATGCCTATGTGGGTGCAATACTATGTGATTTGGGTTTTACATTTGATGAAGAGGCGCAAGTTTTATACTACTATTTTCAAACAATAAAAGAGTCTATAAGCGACCCCAAAAAAACAATAGAACACCTTACAAACTCTTTAATTGATGGTAGAGTGCAAGATGATATATATTCACTATTAGATGAGAATATGGCTCTTAATGATGGTATTGATTATGAAGATTTTATAAAAATAATTGAAGATAAAGAGAACTTTAAAGAGGCATTTGAAGATGCAATATTCTCTACTCGTGTAATTATCTCTAAAAAATCTCAATTTATAGATTTTATCAAAAGATTAGCTGATAATGGATACTACTCAGTAGCCCTAAATTACTTAGAGCAACACGCTCCAATGTATCAAAATGATCAAGAGATACTAAAACTATACTCTCTTTTACCAAAAGGAATGGCGTGATATATCCTCTAAAAGAGGGTATAAATATTACAGAAGATACCCGAGAAGTTAATGAAAATACCTACTTTTTAAAAACAGCACAAAATAGTAAATATTTAGATAATTTAAGTAGTAATGTAAATATAATAACACCAAAAGAGCTTATAGATAAGTGGGGCTTAGATAGTTTAAAAGTTATTGGTATAACAGGCACAAATGGCAAAACTACTACAGCTGCAATAATCTATTCACTACTTACAGATTTGGGCTATGGTTGTGGACTTCAAGGCACAAGAGGCTTTTTTTTAAATGATAAAAGAGTAGAAGATAAAAGCCTTACAACACCATCAATTTTGCAAACTCTACACAATATGAAATTAAGCAAAGATAGTGGGGCTAAGTTTTTTGTGATGGAGGTTAGCTCTCATGCAATTGCTCAAAATAGAATTCAAGATATTAATTTTGCACTAAAAGTTTTTACAAATGTTACGCAAGATCACTTAGATTACCACAAAAGCGTAGCCGAGTATCGCCAAGTTAAGAGTCAATTTTTCTTAGATGATGGATTAAAGTTAATAAATAAAGATGAAGCTAAAAAGATAGTTTTTAATCAAACAAAAGCATATACCTACTCGCTTGATGAACCATCAAGCTTCAAGATAGAAGCATTTAGCTTAAGTGGTGGTATAAAAGCAGCAATTAATCATCTTGGAGAGATGGCAACTTTTGAATCTAACTTAGTTGGAGTATTTAATGTATATAATTTAGCAGCTGCAGTTGCTAGTGTGAAGCTTCTTACAAAAAATAGCCTAGAAGAGATTTGCAATGAAGTTATAAATTTTGGAGGGGTGAGTGGAAGAATGGAAGTAATTTCACACAATCCAACTGTAATTGTAGATTTTGCTCACACGCCAGATGGAATATTAAAAGTTTTAGAGAGTATGAAAGATAGAGATATAGCAGTAGTTTTTGGTGCTGGAGGCGATAGAGATAAAGACAAACGCCCAAAAATGGGCTTAGCAGCAGCAAGATATGCAAAAAAGCTATATATTACAAGCGATAACCCAAGAAGCGAAGAGCCAGAAGATATTATAGCCGATATTGTAGCACCACTTAAAGGCAAAGAGGGTGTAGAGGTAATTGTAGATAGAAAAGAGGCGATAAATAGAGCAATTTCAGAGTTAAAAAATGATGAAGTATTGCTAATTCTTGGTAAAGGTGATGAAACATATATGGATATAAAGGGCAAAAAAATTCCATTTGATGATAGAGAAGTAGCAAGAGTCGCACTAATTTCTAATGGATATACTATATAAATTTACCTTTTTTATTACACTTGCTGCAATAGAGTTTTTAGCCACAACATCACGCCATATTGCACTTGTAGCAAATATTTGGGATAAAGCAAAACACTCTTTTGCATTTAAAGATTTAACTACAAAAGAGAAAACTTTTTTATTACTGTTATATGGCATTCAAATTGAAATAGTGCAATATTTTATTCCAACTAGGGACTTTTCATTACTTGATATTGTTGCTGATTTAGTAGGTATAGCAATAGGAGTGGTAGTTTATAAATTGATTAAGAGGTAGAGAGTTTATTACTCTCTACTTAATATTAGATTTAATTAGATTCAATTTGCCACAATACTTTGCTAGTATCAATTGTGCTATCGTCTAACTCATCTAATTTTACATTATAATTTTCTGAATTAAATCCATATGCACAGCTACTTGAGCCTTCACCTAAATTAACTGTTTTACAATTTTTAGAGTTATTTGCTCTATCAAAAAAGTTACAATCAACCTCTTGATTTACCTCTTGATAACTCATACTCTTATACGATTGGGGAAACAAACTCTTGCTTCCATCACATTTAATTGAATCACAATGTAAAGTTTCACACATTCCACTAGGAACACCACTTAAAATTAAGATATAATCTTTACTAACAACCCTTTTACTAGCTTGTAGATTTTTATCTTCACTGTTGTTTATTTGGCAACTAATAAAAATTAAAGGTATAGCAAATAGATATAATACTCTTTTCATAATAAATCCTTTTTTTATATATTTAATAAAATATAGTCCCATTATATGGATATAAATTAATTCTATTCTTAAAACTAAACCATTAATAGAAAAAGTAAACAAAAAATTAACAAGTGAGTAAAAAAGTAATATATACCCATAAAATGGATATATTAATTATTGTTAAAGATTAATAATTTTATTGATATGTAAGAAAAAGAAAATACTAATTAAAAGTGTTAAAGTAGTTAATATTTACTACTTCTCTATAATACTCCAACTATTAGTTGAAGGATTGTATGTTGCAATATATACAAATCTTACTTTTTTTGTCGTTTCTGCAACAAGAGAGTAGTTAAATTTAATAGCCTCTATTTTTAGACTATTTTTCCCAATTACTTTAACTTTTCTTATATGCAAATTTGGATTTGGCAGGGTTAATACTTTTTTAGCACCATTAGATATTTTGGAGTTTTTAAAAACAAATGCATAAAGAGAGTTATCCCTAGCATTTCCTGCTAATAGTAGTTTATGCTTATTTGTATGAATTATAGCTAGTGTTAAAGCATCAAACCCCTCAACCTTTTGCAAAATCTTTTTTGTTTTTGGATTTATATGATAAATTCTGCCTCTGCTTCCTTTGTAGTTACTCTTATCAATAGCACTAGCCCAAAGAGTATTATCATCACAATCATAAACCAAAGAGATAATTCCATATGGATTATTTTGATTTGGTGCAATTTCATCAATAACTAACCATCTTTGCAAATTCCCATTTTGGCTATCCATTTTATAAATTGCTTTTTGTAGATTAAAAGTAGTTGCTTTAATACTAATAAATGGATTTGGTGCAAGATAGATATTACCCATATTATCTATAGAGTAAGTTCCCATATAATCATACTTTTCCCACTCTTTTTTATGTAAAACATTGCTAAAATTTTGACCAAAATAAAAAGCAATTCCTTTGTATTTATTTTGACTTAAATCAATCATAGGGCGCTTTATTCCAGCTTTATATAAAAACATAGGCAACCTTGAACAACTTTTTCTTTTGTTAAACTCCCCAAAACTAAAGCTCTCTTTGAAAATATTTTTATCTTTTTTATTATCATCTTTAAGCAAAAAATATCCAGCTCCACTTAAAATTAAAACTACTAGCACTATTGGTAAAAATCTCTTCATCTACTTCTCCACACTCTTAATTGGTATAAATTTTGGTCCTACAATGCAAGGGTATAGCTTAACAATTGGGTTTCCATCTTTATCAATTCCACTATCTGCCCAGCAATACTCATGTCCAGCTCTATCATCATTTTGCACCTTTGGCACATACCATATTACATCATTTTCTTTATCTATTGGCTCTTTATCTTTAATGTATGGCTCAACTCCATCTTCATTTAATTTACAGCAACTTCCAAGAGTTAATAAATCTTCATCACCCTCACTCTCTTTAAATTTTGTTACAAAAACTCTCTCGTGGTCGCCTCTATTGTTTTTATCAAACTGCCCACGATTTGGCTCAATGTAAAAGCCATCTTTGCCATTTTTGGCACTTACAATTTTGTATAAATATTTATCTTTATACATCTTTTCACTACTTGTGCTTTGATATTTGCCTTCAACTTTCCAATTTTTCCAAGCCCCATTTTCATAAGTTGCAAAACGCTCTTTGTTACCATCTAAGGCTATATCAAGGCGCATTACAGGGCGATAAATAGCTTTATTTGAGCAACCTCTCCCTAAATTTATACCCACAACCCTAAAAGAGCCATCTTTGTAAAATTCAAATTTGTTCTCATACCTATAGTTACAAGCCATTGGCCACTTTGGATTTCTAAAATCTTGTGTTATAGAAAAACCTATCTCTTGATTATCTTTTAGAATTGGCTTAATTTGAGGCCCATTAAAGGCTAAAACCACAGATGTAGAAAACATTGGACACCCCATTGCATCGTTATACCCAAAGGTATATTCATTATTTTGCCCCTTTACAAACTCTACCTTGCGCCCACCATCTACATATACAGGGGTTGAAGTATCTACTTTA
>JAMONW010000095.1 GCA_027066355.1 Campylobacteraceae bacterium | reverse complement strand
CCCTTATATGCCACATGCCAATCTACGATTTTAAGGCTTCTTGCCACACTTTTACCTCTAAATTTCAAATCTCTAATCTCTAAGCCATCAGAGCCTGTTAAATGATAGATAAAACTCCAACCATACTTACTATAGCTACTATCTTTTTGGCAAAAATTCTCCATAATATAGCGATTTTGCAAAGTTCTCTCATCTATACAAGCTGGTGTAAAAGTTTTTCCAAGCCCAGCCCACTTTGCTGCTGCTAATTTTAAATCTGTTAAATCCACAATTGCCCAAAGAGCCTTCTCTTTTTTGTGGTCAGCAAATGTTGGAGCAACGCATAGGTGATTTTTGTTTTCACAAGGTGATTCTTTTAAATTTGTGCGCACATTTGCCATAGATAACTCATTTGGAGTAGGGGTATGCCCTAGCTCTTTTATAACCTCTGGCGATTTAAGAGCAATTGCTCTAGCAATTTTTGTTAAGCGCAAACTAATATCTGGCTGAGTATTGCTAAAACGCTTTATCTCAAGCACCTTTTTATCATCTACATCTACAATAGCCCTTGTTGTAGTATTTGTTGCAAAATTATATTTTTCAACCATATAGCAACTCTTATCTTTGCATATAGATTTTGATTTATCATTTAGTGTTGAAGGAATTGCTGGTAGTATTCGCATAATATCATTGTGTAGCAATCTGCCATTTGCATCTTTTGTATCACTTAAAAAGTTGCTATTTTTAAGCACAATATCTTGAGCAATCTTTGCTTTGCTATCAAGTTCACTACTATCAAGAGGCAAAACAGCTTTGCCCTCTTTAATAGTTTTTTCTAAATCTTGAATATACTCTTTTACAATCTTTAGTTTTTTTGCATTTTCACTACTGCTTGGTAAAATTATCTTTTTATCTTCTTTATCCTGAAGTGCTAAATTGTGAGCTTCATTAAGCTTTTTTTCTCTTTTTTTGTAATATAAAGCACCTATAGTTAAAGCACCAACTATAAATAGTGCTAATGATATTTTTATCTCTTTTTTCATAATATCTCTTAAATGATGTAATTTTAGTGTGATTATATCAAAAAAAGCGAATAAAGAGAATTAAAGTATTATTGTAATAATATTTTATATGTATTTTTATAAAAATATTCAATTTCAACAATTAATTAATTTACTACTGCTAATTTATATTTCATATACCAATAATACCTTGCAGACAAACCCTTTTATAGTGCTTTTATTAATTGTTTTTGCAGGTGCAACAGAGCTTATTTTAAAAAAAGATAGTTATATACCTTACTCTGCTTTTATAACAGCAATTGGAGTTGTGTTAATGGTTGGCTGGACAAAATGGTATATTCCATTTATCATTATTTTTTTGGCAATTTTTCAAAAATTGTATCTAAAAATAGATGGCAAACATATCTTTAATCCATCAAATTTTGCTTTGATTGTTGCAATTTTTATATTTTATCCAAAAGCATTGCCAATTGTTGGCGCACTTGGCACTAAAGGATATATATTATATTTAGTCTTAATTATTGGAACTTTTGTTTTAATTAGAGCAAATAGATATTTAATTACTCTCTCATTTTTATTAATTTATCTATTTTTAAATTACACTATAGTTGCCAAAATCGATCCAAATTGGAATATAGAACACTTTATTAGCTCAATTTACTCTATATCTTTTATTGTCTATATATTTTTTATGCTAACAGACCCCATAACCACACCAAATAACGCTATTGGACAACTTATATTTGGCTCTTTAGTTGCTTTTTTAATAGTAACATTAAATTATATTTTAGGATATAGAGTATGGAATATTTTTATCTCCCTTTTTATTGCATCTTTACTCTTTGCTATAAGCAAGTCAGTTGTAAAAAAAGATTTCTCTTTACTTTTGATAATTGTAATAATATTTTCAATAACAATAACTTGCAAAATTTCAACCTTAAAACCACTCTATTTTAGTATGTAAAGTGTTTATTGTAAAGCCTTGGAGTTACTTGCTAATTTATTATTTAAGAAATTTCCACTAATTAATAAACCAAAGATATATAGCAATAAAAATAGGCAATAGATACAAAGAAAAAGTTAAATTCATAAGAAAATTTTAACATTACATTACATAAAGCTAACTTATTGTAAAATAGCTTTAAAAATGAATAGGTATTCAATATGCATGAATATAGTATTGTCCAAGCACTTTTAAATCAGTGTGAAGAGATTGCCGAACAAAACAAAGCAGATAAAATAACAAAAGTTGTAACCAAAATTGGAGTTTTAAGTGGAGTTGAACCCCACTTATTAGAGATTGCTTTTAATACCTTTAAAGAAGGCACAATGTGTGATGGTGCAGAGTTTGTAATAAATGTGCAAAAATTAAAATTAGAGTGTCAAGATTGCAAAAAAGTTTTTGAGATTGATGAAGTTAGATACTACTGCCCATACTGTGAAAGCCTAAATGTTAAGGTGCTTGATGGTGAGGAGATGTATTTAATGACTTTGGAGATGGAGTAATATGCAAGAGTATTGGGAAATTTATATGAAAAATATCGATGGCAAAGTAGCCTCGGTTTTGTTTAATGCTGGTATCTCTATGGATGTAGAGAAGTTTAAGTATATCTATACACAAGTTGCTTTTATTAAAGTTAAGCTTAAAGAACCAGATGGCAGAGGAATGCTAAGTAGCTCAAATGAGCGCTCTCGCATAAGTTACTTAGAAGATAAGCTAGAGGCATCTTTAATCAAATTTAGAATTGGTAAATATGTAGGACGCATAATTAGCGATGGTTATGTAACATTTATTTACTATTTGCAATTTACTTACAATTGGCAAGATTTTCTAAATTTTGCATTAGAAGATTTTGCAGATTATGAAATTACAACAGGATATAGCCAAGATGATGAGTGGAGTTACTATAAAAATCTGCTCTATCCAACTCCAATAGAGTGGCAATTAATCCAAAATCATAAAGCTTGTGATTTATTGCATACTCAAGAAGATAACTTAGAGATACCAAGATTTATAACCCACAAATGCTTTTTTAAAGAGGATAACTCAAAAGAGAGTGAATTAAAAGCTAAGCTAGAAGAGCTAGGCTTTAGTATTTTAGAAGATATAAAGAATCAAGATGGCTACATAGGTTTTAAATTTATGCGAATTGATAAGCCATTTTACTATGATATAGATGAACTAACTCTATATTTAATTGAACTTTTAGATGAGTTTAATGCAAGTTATGATGGCTGGGAGTGTGATGTGATTAAGGCTTAGTTGGCTATTTTAAAGGCTTTTTAAATTCTAGTTTTAAGGAGAATGATTAGCCCCATATTTTAGTAATTGGTATGGTGTCATTCCAACGAAAGTGGGAATCTAATTTAATCCAAAAATCTAAATCCTCTAAGGAAGCAAGGTTTTAACCTTGCCAAAGATTTACTAGAGCTATTAACCTTTTTGCCGAGGTTGAAACCTCGGTTCCTAAGAAGCTTAGAGCTATAACTATCCACTATATACTAAATCCTCGTATAACCTAAGCTCCCCTATGCACCTGTTTAATTATCTCTTCTAAAGTTACTAAATTCTCTTTTTGTTTATACTCAAAGCCCTCATTTTTAATATAATTTAGCGCAGTTTTAATATAGCTATCAAAGGCATCTTTTAGAGTTTGACTTAAGTTTATTTCAAAGGTGATGTGGTGAGGAATAATACCTAGAATTGTTGATTTTGGAGCAGTTTTGCCTTGCAACTCTAACATATCAATACACTGCAAAACGCCAATTTCATGCGCTCCTCCACTATTTAAACCATACCCACTAAGCTCATATGAAGGAATTGCATAAATTGAGCCTGGAGTATCATCTATTTCAATTGTATCAAGAATTAAAATATTACTATTTTGCTCAAAGTAGCTAAATAAATTTATCCCCTCAACACCACCATTTACAACTTCTACTTTACCAAAAAACTCATAATTCTCTTTTAAATATGTAGAGGCATAAACTCCAAAACCATCATCTTTTTGCAAAATATTCCCAATCCCAATTATTAACATATAAATCCTTTAGATTTAGCTTAATGCTTAAAGCTAAAAGCTTTTTAAACAAAATAAATATCAAACTCTTAGCTCTTACTTGCTACTTGAAAAACCAATTGCCCAAGTGCAACTCCTCCATCATTTGGTGGAATTTTTTTTGCTAAAATTATATTTGGCTTTTTTTGCAAAAGTAGCTCTACTAAAATCCTATTTTGAAACACTCCTCCACTAACTACTAGAGGCAAGTTATACTCTTTATGAATTTGCAGAATTATATCTACAATAGTATTAAAAAATTTGCTAACTGCTATACTCTTATCTTGAGTATCTACTAGCTCTTTAATCATAGGGGCTAAATCTATTACTTTATCTTCAATTTTATAAGGGTAAATATCCTTAATATCATTGTTGTAAAGCTCTTCTAAAAGCATTCCACTCTCACCCTCAAAGCTTATTTTTTGGATAACTCCAAGCAGTGAGGCAGCCCCATCAAAAACTCTACCCATAGATGAGCTAAGAGGTGCATTTAAACCCTTTTGCCACATTATATAGAGGCTATTTAATTCACTCTTGCTAAAAGCTTTAATTGTTGGGTTATCTAGCTCTAAAGCCTCTTTGCCAAAAGTTTCAAAAAGCAAACTCAAAGCCACGCGGCGAGGCTCTTTAATAGCCTTTTCACCCCCTAAAAGCTTAAAATATTTTAAGTGCGCAATACGCTTATAACCTTTGTAATTACAAAGTAAAAACTCTCCACCCCAAAGCTTTCCATCATCTCCTAAACCAGTGCCATCAAAAGCCACACCCAAAACATCGCTTTTAATCTTATTTTCAGCCATTACCCCTAAAATATGCGCAAAATGGTGTTGCACTTGATTAATTTTTAACTTTTCATTTTTAACTTTTAATTCAATTGCAACTTTTGTGCTTTCGTAATTTGGGTGCATATCACAAGCTATAATTTTTGGCTCAAACTTGTAAATTCTTTTTAAATTTTCAATATTTTGTTTATAATACTCAATTGATTCAATAGAGTCTAAATCCCCAATATGAGGTGAGAGTATTGCTCTGTTTGCAAAGCCAATTGCAATTGTGCTTTTTTGGTTTGCTCCAAGAGCCAAAGTTTTCTCTTTTAAATTAAATGGCAACTCTATCTCATAGGGTGTATAGCCTCTAGCTCTTCTAATTGTTATAACTTGCTTTTTAACAACCATAACAACTGAATCATCACACCCATTTACAATATCGCGATTATGCTCTAGCAAATAATCATACACCCCATTTAATTTACCAATAGCTTCAAAATTAGTAGCTATTGGCTCATCGCTAAAGTTCGCACTTGTTGCTACAATTGGGCGATTTAGTTTATTTAAAATTAAAAGATGCAAAGGTGTGTAGGGTAAAAACACTCCAATTCTATTAATTTTTGGTGCAACCAAACTGCTTAGCTTTACTCTTTTAGCTTCTAATCTTTGCTTTAAAATTACAATTGGGCGCTCTTTGGAGCTTAATAGCTTCTTTTCTAGCTCATTAATTTGTGCTAACTCTTT
>JAMONW010000094.1 GCA_027066355.1 Campylobacteraceae bacterium | reverse complement strand
AGCCAACATCATAGATTGTGTAAATCTTCCAAAATCAAGCCCTGTTATCTCTTCTACTTTTTTTGGAACATCTCTTGATTTATCACTTAAAATTTTGCCACTTTTAACTAACGAGAGTTCCATCTTTGGTGTTTGGATTGCACCATCAGCTTTTTTTCTTGCTCTTTTTATACTCCAAGAGCTTCTATAAATTTTGCCCTTTACCTCAAACTCTACTTCACAAAATGCTTCACCTGTGCCTTTTGAAATTAAATCTTTTGGATTGCTAAGCCTTGGTGTTTGTCCATATAAAGCACAAGAGATAATATCAAGTATTGTAGTCTTTCCAGAACCTGTTTCTCCAATTATAGCAAAGAGTGAATTGCCCTGTAAAAACTTTAGAAAATCTATCTCTACTTTACCCTTTAGTGAGTTAATATTTAGAGCATTTAATTTTAAGATTTTCATCTATTTACCTCATCTAAAACTCTCTTAAACCTATCAATTAAGGTATCTTCTAAGCCCTTATCCAAGCTCTCAAACTCTAATCGCTTTTTAAAAATATCAATTGGCTTTAACTCATTTAAGCTACTTACTTTCATATCTTTTGCAAAAATTGGATTTATAGTTTTATCAACCTTTATAGCCAAAATCTCTAAATTAAGCTCTTTTGCATACTCAAAAAGCTCTCTTGTAGCTAAGTTGATATTATCATCTTTTAAGGTAATTTCAATCCAACTACTCTTATCTTCAATCTCTTTTAACTCCTCTTTTAAGCCCTCTAAATCTCCACTTAAGCGAATTAAATTTTGGAATTTTGGAACCTCTACAAGTTCAACTTTTGGCACTTTTTTATTAAACTCTACAATATTTACAAACTTTTTACTCTTAGCCTCACTAAAACTCAAAGCTATTGGTGAACCACTATAATATACGCTACTTTCACCAACTTGCTGATTTATATGCAAATGCCCAAGAGCTGTATAATCAAACCTTTTTGCCAAAAAATCACTTGAGATATTTAGCATATTTCCAATATAAATCTCTCTTTCAGACTCACTCGATTTACTCCCAACTGTAGTAAAATGCCCTGTTGCAACTATTGGCACATCTTTTGAAATTGCCTTAGCCTCTTTATAAATTGAGGTATAATACTCTTTAAGTGCCACATTTAGAGCCATCTCTTTATCTTCGTGTTTTAAAAAGCTCTCACTCTTTCTAATTACACTATCTCTTAAAAATGGAACTGCACAAATAATTGCCTCTAAAGTATTGCCACTTTTAATTGGAATTATCTTATCTTCGCTATCATCTCCACTTGCAATTACATAAATATTTAACATCTTCAAAAGCTCCCTAGAAGCCTTTAGTGTAGCAATAGAGTCGTGATTTCCAGCAATTATAACTATATTTTTACAATTTGAATTTTTTAGCTCTTTTAAAAAGTTGTAGTAAAGCTCAAGTGCGTAATTTGGAGGAGAAGATATATCAAAAATATCCCCTGCAACTATTAAAGTATCTATATTTTCTCTATTAATTAACTCAATTAGCCACTTAAAAAAAGCTTTATGCTCTTCTTCTCGGCTCTTTCCCATAAAGTTT
Organism: Campylobacteraceae bacterium; assembly: GCA_027066355.1. Taxonomy (GTDB): domain Bacteria; phylum Campylobacterota; class Campylobacteria; order Campylobacterales; family Sulfurovaceae; genus JAADEQ01. Next base: position 923 of record JAMONW010000094.1, on the reverse strand, counting down.
TGCCCAAGATGCCAATCTGAAGTGTGAAGTAATCTCAATTTACTCTCCTTAAGAGTAGTAGTAAAATTTGGAAAGTCAAAATTAAAGAAGCAAAATATATAACTACTCTTGCAATAAGCAACAAAGTGCTTATTAGCTATTTAATTAACTCTCTCTTAATAATTTAACAAACTTATCTATTCTTCTAATTCCCTCTTGAATAGTTACCATATTTGTAGCAAATGAGAACCTAAAATAGCCCTCGCTTCCAAATGCAACCCCTGGCACAAGAGCCACACCAAAACTCTCTAATAAATCTTCACAAAACTTCATAGAATCCATACTAATATCTTTAATATTTACAAAAAGATAAAATGCCCCATCTGGTTTCGAAACACTTAACCCCTCTATTTGGTTAAATAGCTTAACTGCCTCAGCAGCTCTTGATTCAAATGCTTGGCGCATTTTTTCTATCTCATCATCAACCTCTCCAAGAAGTGCAGGAATTGATGCATATTGAGTAATAGAGTTAATATTTGAAGTGCTTTGAGATTGAAGTGAAATCATCTTTTTAACAAGCTCTGTTTTTGGAGTTGCTAAATATCCCATTCTCCAACCAGTCATTGCCACAGATTTACTAAGCCCATTTACTGTAATTGTTCTATTATACATATCTTCACTAATAGAAGCAACAGATGTAAATTTAGCGTTATTAAATAGCAACTTCTCATACATCTCATCGCTAACTACCCAAATATCAGTGCCTTCTAAAACCTTTGCAAGGCGCTCTAACTCCTCTTTTGTATAAACCGAACCAGTTGGATTAGATGGAGTTGTTAAAATTATCATCTTTGTATTTGGAGTAATTGCCTCTTCTAACTCAGATGCTGTTATTTTAAAACCATTTCTCTCATCTGTATCAATAATTACTGGCTTTGCACCTG
>JAMONW010000093.1 GCA_027066355.1 Campylobacteraceae bacterium | reverse complement strand
ACTTTGCCATTTTTTACCTCTATGCCCTCTTGTTTTAAAAGCTCTATTTTTCTAGCAACTCCAAGTGGATGGGTGTAGTTGCCAATTTTGCCACTGCTTAGCACAACTCGGTGGCATGGAACTTTTGGAGCATATGAACTTTTGCCAACTGCTGTTGCTACTGCTCTTACTGCCCTACTCTCAATGGTATTTGATAAGAGTTTGTATGTTGTTACTTTATCTTTTGGAATCTCTTTTAACCCAAGTTATGCATTAGACTTTTATGAAGTAGTGCTAATGCTTTGTGATAGGAATTTTATTAAATTTTGCAGTTACACCTTATTGGTGATACAAAAAATTTAGTGAAATTTCCTATGCAAATGATTAGTGCTAATTTGTGAATTTCTAATGCATAATTTGGGTTTAGCTTTTGCTAAACTTGCTCTTGTAGTTTAGTAGGCATTAAGTGCTTCTTCTATTTTTTTGAGTAATTTTTTTGAACTTTTGCCATTTATAATAAGCTTTTTTAACTCTTTAAACTCTCTTTTTAATGGAGGCTCTTTGAAGTAGTGTAAAATATTGTTAAAATATAGCAAGTTGTAGTATAGTTCAATTTTATTAAATTTATGCAACTCTTTTTTTAAGCTCTTGCTTTGCTTTTTTAAAACTTTTTGTTTTATGTAGCTAAAAGGCTTTTTAATTTTACTTTTAAATTCAATAGAGTCAAAAGAGTTTTTTAAATTTAATAAAAACTCATCTTTGTAACTATTTACTATTTTATCTCTTGCAAGTTTCTCTTTTTTTGCAATTTCTAAAAGTTTTTTTAGCTCTTTTGTTTGCTTGGCTTTTGCTAAGTTTGCCTTATTTTTTAATCTTGTGTTAAACTCTCTTTGTAAAGTAATAGCCTCTTCAAAAATAAGTAAAATAGAATTGATATTAAATAATATCCTATCAAAACTACTATTTTTCATAAAGCTCTTATGCCCTAATAGAAGAGATTTAAGCCTAATAAGAGCTTTATTAGCTCTTTTTAACTCTTTATACTCAATATTCTTTAAAAACTGCTCTATATTTATAGCAAAAGAGTTAAGCAACCTCTCAACACTATTTTTAAAAGCATAGTTAGCACCCTCATAATCTGAAATATACAAATCAAACTTTGGCTTTTCTAACTCTTTAAAATTTAACTCTCTCAAAGATAAAAAAGAGTCCTCTCTTAGAGGTATTTTCATTGAACGAGAGAGCGCTCCATTGCTATAGATTGCCTCATTTGTAATATCTTTAATAATTGCACTCTCAATAAGCTTAGTTGGCTTAAAGTTATTGGCTTGGTAAATATCTTGAAACTCTATCTCTACAATAGATAACCCCTCTAATTTACCTTTAAAAATATCTAATTCATATAAATTTCCATCTAGCTTAAATTTATATCTTTTTTTCTTTATAACTCCAGCACTATTTTTAGCTTTAGCCTCTTTATACTCTTTTTTAGATACCTCAACTTCAAGCTCTTCTCTAACTAAACCACTACCTCTTTTAATATTTTTGATATATCTATTTTCATCTTTTCGGTAGCGCAATGTCTCTTCTTTTGTAGCTTTTAGATAAAACTGCTCTATATTGGTAATGATGTAGCTAATTTGCTCTTTTTTTAAAGTAGTAATAATTTTAGAGCCATTACATAAGTAGCGTTTCTCTATCTCTAAATGCGACACCTAATACCTTTTTTAGTCTTATTATAATATAATCTTAAAAACAAAAAGGTAAATTATGAAAATTGTTTTACTATTTTTTATATTTTTATCAATATTTATATCTGGGTGCCAAAAAGCAAAGCCACAGCTTAAGCTTTGCACAGTAACAATACCAGAGCCATCAAAAGAGGAATTAAATAAATTTAACGGAGAAAACTTTGGCAAAAAATAAAATAAAATATTTTAAAACACCAATAATTGCAGGTAAATATAAGGGTAAACAGATAGAAATACCAGCAATATCAACAACAAGAAGCTCTAAATCTATTTTAAGAGAATCACTTTTTAACTCAATTGCTTATGATGTGGTAAATTGTAACTTTGTAGAGCTTTTTGCAGGAAGTGGCTCTATTGGCTTAGAAGCACTTAGCCGTGGAGCTAAAAAGAGTTACTTTATGGAACAAAATAGAGTTGCACATAGACTCTTAACAGATAATATAAACAATATCGATAAAGAGAATTCAATTGTGCTATATGGAGATGCTTTTGAGCTTTTTGATAGGCTTTATAGCAATTTAAAAGAGCAAGATAATTGCACATTTTTCTATTTAGACCCACCATTTAGCATAAGAGAGGGTATGGAAGATATTTATGATAAATGCATCAATTTAATTGCAAAAATAAAAGACCCTTTTGCAAAAATGGTAATTATAGAGCATATGAGCGAAATAGAGTTACCAAAAGAGATAGGCTCACTAGAGCTTAAAAAGTATAAAAAGTTTGGTAAAAGTGCATTAAGTTACTATGTATTAAAAGAGAGCAATGAGTAGAGTAAAATTACCAAAAATATCAATTGGCATATTAATAGTTATTGTTTTAGTTACAATATTTGGTTCTTTACTTTACCAAGTA
>JAMONW010000092.1 GCA_027066355.1 Campylobacteraceae bacterium | reverse complement strand
AGAATAGAAGCTTTGCTAAAAAAAGAGTATAAAAATTACTCAAATATTGTAAAGATAGATAATGAGTTAAGTTTTGATATAAAAGAGCTAAATTTGTTAAAAAATAACAAAAGAGTGCCTCTTAAAACAAAAGAGTTAAAACTCTTATCTCTATTTTTAAAATATCCAGATAAAATTGTAGATTATGATACAATAAATAGTTATCTTTGGGATTTTTATGAAGAGCCTAGCCCTGCTTCATTAAGAACATATGTAAAATCAATTAGAGCAATAATAGGCAAAGATAAAATAGAAACAATTAAAAATGTAGGATATAGGTTTGTTAGCAAGTGAAAAGAGAAGTTTATATAGATTTTTATTAATATATTTAAGTTCTACTATTATACTCTTTACTATAAGTTCATACCTATTTTACAACTACACAAAAAATAATATAATTGAGCAACAAAAAGAAAATTTAAGATTAAATGGTGAAAATATTATCTCTAAATTAAGAGCTTTACAACAATCAAATAGCCAAAAACTACCCTATCCTCTTACTAAAAATATTGATTCAGCTATTTATGATTTGGATAAAAAATATATTTTTGGAACAAAACAAATATCACTAAATAAAAAACCTAACAACTCCTTTATAAAAGAGGTTTTAAGAGTTAAGCCATACTATCTTGGTGCTTCATATTTAGTAGTTCAAAAAACTCTTAATTTAAAAGCTATTAATATTTTGAAAAAAAGAGTTATTATATTTTTGATATTTGCTACTTTGATTTTTTCAATTTTGGGCTATTTTCTTGGCAGATTATTTATTGCTCCTATGAAAGAGTCTATAGATAAAATAAATAGATTTATTCAAGATGCTACTCATGAGTTAAATACCCCAATTAGCACTATTTTGACAAATATTGAATTAATTGAAAATTATGATGATTGCAAAAATTTAAAAGATGACTTAAATAGAATTCAAATTGCATCTAAAACACTTAGTAGAATTTATGAAGATTTAGCATACTTAAACCTCAACCATAAATATTACAAAAATATTGAAGCACTAAATATTAGCCAAATTTTAAGAGATAGAATAAATTACTTTAAATCACATATAGAGGCAAAAAAGTTAAAGTTAAAGGTAAATATAGAAGATAATATAACTATAGATATGGATAAAAACGATGCAATTCGCTTAATTGATAACATCATTTCAAATGCTATAAAATATAATAGTTTAAATCAAGTATTAAAAATTACTCTAAATAGTAAAAACTTTATTGTAGAAGATGGTGGCGTAGGGATTTCTCAAAAAGATTTAGCAAATATAAAAAATAGATTTCATAGAGCAAACAAGAGCGAAGGTGGCTTTGGTATTGGGCTAGATATTGTAAATGAAATTATAAAAAGTTATAATTTTGAATTAATCATAAATTCAAAAGAGAATATTGGAACAAAGGTTGAAGTAAAATGGCAAAAGTAATTTTAATATTTTTAATATTTGTATCTTTTTTAAAAGCTAATTCATTAGAGAAAGACTGCTTAGAGTGCCATAAAAGAGAGAAGATTCCATCATCTATTATCTACAAAAGATATTTGCTAAACTTTAGCACTAAAAATAGAATAAAAAAAACTATGTTTAACTATTTAAAAACTCCAAACAAAGATAACTCTATTCTACCAAAGCAATTTTTTATAAAGTTTAAAATAAAACAACCAAGTTCTCTAAATAACAAAGAGTTAAATAAAAGTATAGATGAATTTATAGAAAAGTATGATCTTGCAAAAAAACTTTTTTTACCAAAAAAATAGATATTTTTAACTCAATTTTTAAACTATAATGCATAATTTGGATTAAAAATATACAAAATTGATATTTGGTTCATACTAAGAAGATAATATATATCCAAAATTGGATAAAAGGCAACAGTATGAAGCTATTTTTAATTATTTCTATCTTTTCTATATCTATTTATGGCTCAACTTTAGCAGAGTTAGAGAGTTTTGCACTATCTCATAACCCTACTTTGCAAAAAGCAAAAAAGGGGATTGAAGCTAGTAGATTAAAAAGTAAAATAAATAGAGTTAAGCAATTTGGGGAAATTGATTTAGTTGGCTCTGCAACTCACTATAATATTGAGCGAACTTTAGCACCTTTGCCCCCAAGTGCTATGAAAAGTGGACAACCAATTACAGCAAGTAAAGATATATACTCTGTTGGCGTAAGTTATTCAGTTGCACTATTTACTGGTTTTGCACAAACTAGAGATATAGAAATTGCAAAATTAGCTCAAACTCTATCAAGAGCAAAATATAAACTCTCTAAAGAGGAGATTATCTACAATATTCGCTCACTATATTTAGGAACTTTGGCTCAAAGAGATTTTTTAAAGGCTCAAAATAGATATATTTCTGCATTAAAAAGGCTACACAATACAATTAAACAAGAGGTTAATCTTGGAAGAAAAGCAGAGATTGATTTATTAAAATCTCAAGCCCAAATAGAGGCACAAATTGTTAAAAAAGAGCAAATTTTAGCAAATATAAAAATAACAAAAGCTGCCTTAAGTGCTTTGGTTGGCAAAAAGGTTACAAAGTTATCATCTATTAAAATTAGAGTTAACAAGCCA
>JAMONW010000091.1 GCA_027066355.1 Campylobacteraceae bacterium | reverse complement strand
ATAAAAGTAGGAGTCTATAAAAGATATAAATTAAGGATAAAATTGGAAGAGATAAATCAGAAGTGTGGTTTTGTAGCAGTTGTGGGCAGACCAAATGCAGGTAAGAGTACATTGCTTAATTTTTTAAGTGAGTACAAACTTGCTATGGTTTCTAAAAAGGCTCAAGCTACAAGAAAGAGAATGAATATTATAGTAATGCATAAAAATGCGCAAATTGTTTTTGTAGATACTCCTGGTATTCATAAAAAAGAGAAGCTCTTAAACCAGTTTATGTTAGATGAAGCCTTAAAGGCTTTAGGAGATAGTGATTTAGATATATTTTTAGCTCCTGTAAATGATTCTACTAAGTTTTATGAGGAGTTTTTAGAGCTTAGAAAAGATAAAAGTAAGCCCCATATTGTGTTATTAACTAAAGTTGATAGGGTTGATAATAAAAGAGTTTTAGATAAACTTAGTGAGTATAGTAAATATGCAAATGAGTTTAAAGCAATTATTCCATTTTCTGTAAAAAGGGGTGGTGTTACAAAAGAGATGCTCTTAGATGAGATTGTTAAGTATTTGCCAGAGCATCCTTGGCTTTATGATAATGAGTTACTAACAACCCAAAATATTAGAGATATATACAAAGAGTTAATTAGAGAAGCAATATTTGAAAAACTTAGTGATGAGATACCTTATGAGAGTGATGTAATAATAGAAAAGATTGATGAAAAAGATAATTTAGATGTTGTAATAGCATCTATTGTAGTAGAAAAAGATACACAAAAAAGAATGATTATAGGTAAGGGGGCTCAAAGTATTAAGAGAGTTGGAAAGTATGCTAGAGAGCAGTTAGAGGAGTTTTCTGGTAAGAAAATATATTTAGATTTAAATGTTATAGTTAAAAAAGGGTGGAGTAAAAATAAGAGCTTTTTAGAGGATTTAGGCTATATTTTTTAACTTTTATATTGTTAAAATCGATGATTTGGGATAGTTTAAGTATTTTTTAATATTAAAACATATATAATTGATGCAATATAACTATAATTATAGGATTTATTGTGAAGAGAAAAGCTATTCCACCAGTTTTAACTGTAGATAACTATAACGGTTCTATTAGTAGGTTTGATAATGGTAAAGTTAGTAGAGTTACTAAACTAAAAAGAGCTAAGAATGATACAGTAATATCATATATTGCAAATAGAGACTTAATAATTGAGCTAATTGAGCTTAGTTCAAACTTACCTCAAGAGCATATTAAAGATATAATCACAGATAAAGCCTATGAAGAGTTAAGATTAGATACTGCAGTTGAGTATGAAGTATATCCTATAAAGACAGCAATTAAAGGTGATAGTCTTAAGTATCAAGCACTTATTGCTGATGTAAATAATATTAAGAGTACTTTTGCAGAGTTAGCTAAAAAAGTAAAATATATAGATTATTTGGTTCCTGCACCCCTTCTTTATAAAGCTTTATATCAAGATAGACTATTGGATGATAGTTCTACTGATATGTTTATATATTTTGGAGATTATGATACATTTGTAACTTTTTATTATAAAGGGGAGTTTTTATACTCGAAATCAATAAATTTCTCTTTAAATCATATTTATGATAGATTTTGTCAGTTAGCTCAAGAGGTTCCATTTACAAAAGAGCAGTTTAGAGAGATGCTTGCAACTAATGGTTTAAAAGCTGATTCTAAAGAGCATAGAGAGCTTTTAATTAGAGTATTTAATGAGTGCTTTTTAACAATTAATGATATTATTATCTATTTAAAAAGAAGTTATGATATAAGTAAAATTAAAAAGGCTTTTGTTGGTTTTAGCTGGGGTTATACAGATGGTATAGAGGTTTTCTTTAAAAACTATCTAAATATAGCATCTAAGCCAATAGTAACAATATACTCCCAAGAAGATCCAAAAGTAGCTCTTGATCCAATTCACTCTTTAATGAGACTTACTGCAATAGATTTAGAAAAAGAGAGTTTAGAGTTACCAAATTTAACACCGTATCCAAAACCAAAGCCATTTTTACAAAGACCTGCTGGTAAAATTATAATGGCATTTTTGGGTATTTCTCTTTTAGGTTTAGCTCCATCTGCTTATGAGTATATTATAGGGTTATCCTATAATGGTAAAAACTTAATTTTAGAGAAAAAAGAGAGAAGATTAACACAAGAGGCAAATAGATACAAAACTCTATTAAAGAAAAAAGATGAAGAGATAAAGTCTTTAGATAAAGCTATAGATACAATTAGTAAAGAGTATAATAGAAGAAGAGGAGAGATTACTAAAGTTTATGATAAAAAGTTTAAGTACTCTTTAAAGTCTGAACAGTTAACACTATTAACCGATATACTAAAAAAATATGAGATTGTAAGTAGTAATATTAGAGTTGATGGAGATGAGTATTTTGTTGAAGTTGAGTCTGATAGTGAAAAGAAAATTACAACTTTTGTAAAGAGTGTTGTAGCTAATTTTAATAAAGATATTAAAAGTATTAATATAGAAGAGATAAAGTATGATAAAGATGATAAAGTTTATAAGGGTGTATTAAAAGTTACATTTCAAAAGGGTAGAAAATGAATACATTAGATAGTTTAGATAACTACTATAATGGGCGTAAATCTTCTGAAGCATGGAT
>JAMONW010000090.1 GCA_027066355.1 Campylobacteraceae bacterium | reverse complement strand
TTTAATAAAAGCTGCTGAGAGAATTGCACAAAACCTATACTTAAGCGCCCCAACTCTTAGCCAATATGGGGCATTAGAGGCTTTTGATTATGACTATTTAGTAAAGGTTAAGCAAATATTCAAAGAGCGCCGAGACTATCTATATAGCGAACTTAAAGAGATATTTAAAATAGAGTCAAAACCAGATGGTGCATTTTATCTTTGGTGCGATATATCAAAATATAGCCAAGATAGTGTAGCTTTTAGCCAAGAGTTATTGCAAAAGCTACATATTGCTATAACGCCGGGTGTAGATTTTGGAAAAAACAATACAAATACTAAACTTCGCTTTGCCTATACAAGAGATATTGAGCATTTAAAAGAGGGCATAGCGAGGCTAAAAGAGTATTTACTTTAACAATATGATATAATTTTAAAAAAATTTAGGAGAGTTGGTGGATATTTCGGTTATTATTCCTACATATAATGCACAAGAGTATCTGCCTACTCTTTTAGATAACTTATCTAAGCAAACTATAGATTTTGAACTTATTATTATAGATTCAAGCTCAAGTGATAATAGTTTAGAGATTGCAAAAAAATATACTAAAAATATAATTACCATTCCTCAAACAGAGTTTGACCACGGAGCCACAAGAAGCAAAGCTGCTAAAATCGCAAGTGGTGAGATAATTATTTTTCTAACCCAAGATGCTTTGCCTGTATCTAGTAAAGAGTTAGAAAATTTAGTGCAAGTTTTAAGAGATAATCCAGAAGTTGCTGCAGTTTATGGAAGGCAGTTGCCAAGTAAAAATGCTACACTCTTTGGAAAGCATTTAAGAGAGTTTAATTATAGTAACAAATCGCACATTTTAGAGTTTAAAGATAGAGAGAAGTTAGGTATAAAAACAGCCTTTCTTTCAGATAGCTTTAGTGCATATAAAAAAGAGGCTCTTGAGGCAGTTGGCTACTTTAAGGCTGGAACAATTGTGGGTGAAGATATGCACATTGTTGCAAGAATGTTAATTGCAGGATATAAAAAAGCTTATTGTGCTAATGCAAAAGTTTATCACTCTCACAACTACACAATATCTCAAGAGTTTGCTAGGTATTTTGATACAGGAGTTTTTCATACTTGTGAAAGCTGGTTAATTGAAAAATTTGGCAAAGCTGAGGGTGAGGGTAAAAAATATATTAAATCTGAATTTAACTATTTGTTGCAAAATAGAGCATATTTACAGATTCCAAACTTTATTGTTAGAAATGGTGCTAAATTAATTGGCTACAAACTAGGAAAAAACTACAAAAAATTACCAAAGTGGCTATGTAAAAAATTAAGTATGCATAAATCTTGGTGGGATAGATGGGCTTAAGTGGAAAAGTAAATAGCATAATAGAGTGGGATTATATATCTAAAACTATTTATAAAGAGCCATTTTTTGATGTTGAGTTAAATGTTAAAATTACAAAAGATGGCAAAGAGTGGGTTATTCCTGCCTTTTGGCGAGGTGGAAATAGATGGTCTGTTAGATTTATACCAAAAGAGGCAGGGAAGTATAAAATTAAGAGCAGATGCAGTGATAAAAATAACAACTCATTAGATAATATAGAGTTGATTTTAAGTGTAGAACCAAGTCAAATTAAGCCACCAAGAGAGATTAGAGTAACAGATGAAAAAAGCTATTTAACAGCCAATGGCAAACCATTTTTTTGGTTAAGCGATACTTGGTGGATGGCACTTAGTGGAAGATTAAGGTTTAATGATTTAAAAGAGATTTTAAGAGTTAGAAAAGAGCAAGGCTTTAATATTATTCAGCTAGTTGCTGGACTCTTTCCTGATATGGATAGCTTTGATAAAAGAGGTGCAAATAGTGGTGGCTTTGCTTGGAAAGAGGATTACAGCACAATTAATCCAGCCTTTTTTGATGAAGCAGATAAAAAAATTGAGGCAATTGCAAAAGAGGGGTTTACTCTTTGTATTTTGGGTTCTTGGGGTTACTATTTACCCAAAATGGGCTTAGAAAAAATTAAACATCATTGGCAATATATTGTTGCAAGATGGGGTGCATACTCTGTTGTTTGGTGTGTTGCTGGAGAGGCAACAATGCCATACTATTTAAGCACAAACAGAGCAAAAGAGAGCAAAGAGCAAAAAGAGGGATGGAGCCAAATTGCAAAATATATTCGCTCAATTGATAGTTATGGCAATTTAATTACAATCCACCCAATTGAACGCAGTGTAGATGAGGTAAATGATAGTGCTTTAATAGATATAAATTTGCTTCAAGCTAGTCATAACTCTTATGAAAGTGTGCAAAAGGGTGTAGAGCTTTTAAAAATTAGCCAAAAGTTAAGTATGCCAACAATTATGGATGAGATAAATTACGAGGGGATACTGCGTGATACTCACGCCGGAGTGCAAAGAGTTTGCTTTTGGAGTAGTGTATTAAGTGGAAGTAAAGGCTTTGGATATGGGGCAAATGGAATTTGGCAAGTAAATACCCTAGATGAACCTTATGGCAACTCACCAAGTGGAGCAAATTGGGGTAACCAAACTTGGCAAGATGCCTTGGAGTTAAAAGGGGCAAAAGATATTGCCAAAGCAAAAGAGTTTTTAGAGGAGTTACCGTGGCAATATTTAGAGCCTATGCAAGAGCAG